>DASYDW010000133.1 GCA_036499395.1 Pirellulales bacterium | reverse complement strand
TATCGACGTCATTCGACGCAAGACCGCCCGACTTTTCGAGGCCGGCGCGCAGATCGCCGCGGTGCTAAGCGATGCGGGCCCCGAAATCGAGGAATCTCTCGCCCGATTCGGCCGCCACATCGGCACCGCTTTTCAGCTGATTGACGATGCGCTTGATTACGAAGCGGATGAGGCCAGTTTGGGCAAGCATCTTGGAGATGATCTCGCCGAGGGCAAGCCCACCCTCCCTCTTATATATGCCATGCAACACGGCAGCGACGATGAGCGGGACATGATCAAACACGCCATCGAGCATGGTGGGTTGGACCGCCTCAAGGAGATCACCCGCGCCGTTGCAAGCCTGGGGGGGCTTGCGTACACTGCGCGCCTCGCTCAATGCGAGGCAGATCAGGCGCTTGCGGCCCTGGCCCCGCTCCCGGAAACGGCCTTCAAAGAGGGTTTGAGCGAGCTGGCGCGGTTCGCGGTGGCGCGAAAGAACTGATCGGTCGGCGCAAGGGGCGAGACCGGCGCCTGGTGCCGAGTGAAGCGCAAGGACGGCAGACGAGTTGTCGCAGATTTCGGGGTGTAGCTCAGCCTGGTAGAGCACTACGTTCGGGACGTAGGAGTCGCAGGTTCAAATCCTGTCACCCCGACCATTGATTTTACTAGAGAAAATTCCTATCAACTCGATGGGGGGCCGGTAAATTTGGCTCGGGGGGACTTTGGGGGCCCGAAAATACCTGCTCGCGACGGTATTCCAACAGTAAAAATCGGACGGACATTCTTAAGCCCTAATTTTCGCAATGCATGAGCAGATCTCGTGCGACCAGATACGGAAAACCGAGGTTTGATCTAGACCCGATGGCAGACATCGGAGTATCGCTCAGCTGCAGGGACAGGCTCAACGGATCGTTGGTGCGCATCATATAGTTCTCGAGCTGCCAAACAAACTCGTTAATCGAACCGATGACGCGCCGATTGGAGGCAACGGCGAACGACAGCGGCTGCATGGCGGCTAACTCGCGACTCACTATGTGCTCTGGCACGCGGAGCGCAGTCAGTAACTCGGCAACCGCGGCCTGGAAATTAGCTTCAATACTGTTGCGCAATTCCAGAGCCGGCATAAGCACGGTCAGCAAAGAGCGCTCGCTGGTTGCGAGCACGATCTGTTGACGCCCGAACCGGGCAAGGTGCACGTACCAATTGCCGAGTCGAGTGCTCGGCTTAACGGGCACTGGCAATTGCGCTGCCAGGTGCAGTCGGTCGCGAACCACTCTTGTACAACAAAGTGAAAGCATATCGATCCGTCGGGCGAAGGACGTCGGCCAGATCCAACCCACCCGAATATCAGTCCATAACCTCCCATGGGCCTGGAGAGAACCAGCGCCGCTGAAAAGGCTCAAGGCGCGCAGCCGAAATCGCCGGCGGCATGGCAAACTTTGCAATGTCGTCTATTACTTCCGCAAACCGACCGGACAGTTCAGTCTCACCGATGCGCCGAACAAACGCCTGCCATTGATTGCGATGACTATCCGCATCGAAATATATAGGCCTCAGCGCCGTTGGAAGTTCCGTTGGCAACGGAGTTTGTCGTCTGCCAAATGTAGCTGCGAAGGACTTGGCTAAAATTTTACCGTCGAAATCCACATTGCGTGAATAGACCCAAATATCATAAAAATCCTTGACGCGGCTATTTGCGAGATCAAGTTCCACCATCGCCTGAAATTTCTCCGCGATCACCGCTTCGATTGGGTACGCACGAATTTTAAGTGCCGGCTGATCGAGCAACGTGGGATATTCAATGATCCGCGGGCCCGGATAAACCGCATCTCCAGCTCCAAAGTCAATCTGGATACTGAGGCGAACGTTATCCATGCGACCGGCAACGCGAACGCGGGTCCCTAGATAGTTGGAGTCCTTCGCAATGTCTTCCGCTGCAATGCTGTTCGAGTCGAACTCGACGGCGTCCGCAGCACCATCAATTGCCAGGCAGTCGCGAACTAGCGCGATGAGGCTGTGGCGATCGGCGCTGCCTTGTCGAAGAAAATCAATGTCCATTGTTGGACGCGCGCGCGGTATGCCGGCTTGCCTCAGCAGCAACGCGCCTTTAAGCAACACGCTGTCGACATGCGCCGACTTCGACAATCGATAGAGAAAGCGTTCCATCGCATAAAACTGAAGCACCTGATTGAATGGGACGCGTTGTGCCTGCGCCTGATTGCGGAGCCGTGCGAGAACTGAGGCGACAATATTTTTCGTGGACGCGGTCAAGCGAGAGCCATCAGAAAGGGCTGCAGAACTCGCTCGACGCGCAGCAGCCGGGCGTAGCGAAGGAGATCTTTATTCGATACCTTTTTGCGTTCTCGGGCGAGGCGTAGAGCCTCGAGAGCGATATCGAGTCCGAGCTTATTTCGGAATTTGAAGCTATCCACAACGGCTCTGGCTGGGTTGTAGATACGCACGCGTGCACCGCCCAGATCGTGAATCTCAAGACCAATCTCGAATGTTTTGGGATCAAAGCGAAAGACTTGCACCGGCAGTGGATCGAGCTTTATTTTGGAATAGGCACCGCGTGGTACTGCAAGCTGAACTGCTGCCGGAATTTGCGTCGTGATGTCGTGAAAGACGAGTGCTGAAACAAGACATACGGCTGCGCCGGGGGCGCGTGCCGCGACTACTGCTAGGTCCGGGTTGCTGGATTCGGGTTCGTCAGCAAGTTTATATAGCCCGCGTGAGAGCACAGTAATTCGCCCGGCATCGCGCAGAAAGTAGAGCGTTTCGGGGTGGATACCGTATTCGAGCGCCTCTCGCGTTCGAAGTGTCCCCCCTCGTTGGCGGAATTGCTGAATTGCAGCGGATACGTCGCGGGATCTGGGCATGCGGATAATAATAGCACCACTTATTATTAAATGGTAACTTTTTTATCCAGTACAAGACCGCAACGAGCATTTGTGCCGGATCCAGCTACGTTCGGGACGTAGGAGTCGCAGGTTCAAATCCTGTCACCCCGACCATTGATTTTACTTATATTTCTTTCGTCGCGAATTGCCTGGGGTCCATGCGTTACCCTACGCTGGGGTCCAATTGTGGTCCAATTTCCGTGGCACCTTCTAAACGCAAACGCTGCACGTGCGCACCGAACGCGGTTGCGCATCAGCCCTGGTGACAGCCGAATTGCTGCAGAACTCACCTGCCGTGAAGTCGGTCTCTTATCCATTGCTGGCGTCCCATCCGGATTTTGAGGTTGCATCCCGCCAGATGTCGGCCGGCGGCGGGGTCGTGTCGTTCTTGCTCAAGGGCGGTGCCACAGCGGCTCGACGGCTGCTCGACTCCGCCTCATTCCTGGACATGTTCAACCATTTTCAGTTGGCCCGAAGAGTCGCCATTCGAACGCGTGCGATGAGCCCTCAATACCGAATCTATAGCCCGTAACATGCCATCGACAGGCGCCCCGCACAATCGTTCTATACCCGGATGTAATCCCCAACCAGAGTAGTTGGTATGACTTTCAGGGAATCCTTCGTTAGGCGGAGCATACGGTGTGCTCGCGAGCGTGCGCCTTACGGGAACTACAGGTGCTACCAGTGTCCGACCGTTCAAGCCGAGAGAGCTTTCAAGGCGCAAAGCGATTGCTACCAGATCAGCGGTGGCGCGGCCAGCATGTAGGAATGATCACGGTATTGAATCTGCGTGAAACGTTGTGATAGCGGAATGGCACTTGGCATTTACTCAAAAGGTACCTTTATGCACATTGGGCTTATCGGCGGTATTGGACCCGCGGCAACCGATTACTACCATCGCGGACTCATATCGCGAAACATCAGTGCAGGCACAAAGTTGGATCTTACGATCGCCCACGCCGACACGCGGGAACTGGTTCAAAACCTTGCAGCAGGTGCCGCTCAGCAACAAGCCGAGATCTTCGCGTCACTGATTCGACGTTTGGCGGTGGCGGGCGCGCAAGCGGTAGCCGTTACGTCAATGAGCGGGCAATTTTGCGTACGGGAATTAGAGGCCATCTCGCCTCTTCCGATCTTAAAGTTGATTCCGGTTGTTGCCGCTGCTATTCAACAGAGAAATTTCAAAAAGGTCGGCATCCTGGGCACCCGAACTGTCATGGAAACTCACCTTTATGGAGGAATTCCCGCCACCGTGGAGTTTATTCTGCCCGAGGGGGAGGGGCTCGATCAGGTCCATAAGGCTTACGTCGATATGGCTATCTCCGGCCGCATCACTGACGCGCAACGCGAGGTATTCTTCTCGGTCGGTCGGTCCTTGTGCCAATCGCGTGGTGCGGATGCCGTCATCCTCGGAGGCACAGATCTGTTTCTAGCGTTCGAAGGGCACGATTACGGCTTCCCGGTCCTCGATTGCGGCGGAGTTCATATCGACGCTATTTATCGATATTCAGTTGGTAAATCCTAGAGACCAACGGGGATTCCTTCAGTCGACAACGAGGATGGGAGGCATTTCTTGCACATCATTCGACCACACAGATGAAGTCAACTGGGGTCAAGCCTCGTAGTCGTCAGCATCGCGCCGAAAATTCTGCGGTTCGAGTCGGCCTTGACGGATGTGTGGCCCGACAGCGCCTATCGGCAGATTGCGCTGCAGCGCCCGGGCGTATGGCGCGTCGAAAGATGCTTTGTCACGCGCGCCCCGCCGCCGTAGCCCAGTGGCTCGGCGCCAGACCCAAGCCTTTCTTAAATTGGCGGGTCATATGGCTCTGATCGGCAAACCCCGCCCGAAACGGGGCTTCCAC
>DASYDW010000132.1 GCA_036499395.1 Pirellulales bacterium | reverse complement strand
CTCGGCCAATGCCAGTGCTCTGGCGACGGACGGTCAGGCCTTGTACGCCGTGCCCGAACCGTCGACCGTGGCCCTGTCCCTCATGGGAGGCTTTGGTCTGCTGTTGGCGGCGTTGCGACGCCGTCGTGCGGCCTAACCCCGCAACGGGTTCGATCGCTAAAACTTGAATGCGGCTCTTCACCGCCGGGCACACCAAATGTGCCCGGCGGTTTTTTTTGCGCGCGCGCCCCAGAGCGTCGCATGTCAGGTCTGATATTAACGACGCGCCTTGCTCCTTGACCTGCCATCCGTTGATGGACTTCGATCATGGATGGGCCAAACAGACGTCGCGCACTTGACGCGATTTTGAATGCCACTCAAACTGACGTCGCCGCACGCGAGAGTGGCGGAATTGGCAGACGCGCTGGACTTAGGATGCTAAGTTCGGTGCGTCTGTTTTTGTTTGCGCTGCACGGACTTATGTAAGTGGCAAGGACTTACCCATTGGTCGCTAGTGGTCAGCCGCGGTCACGATTGGTGGCATTTGGTCGTTTCCTTTGCGCGCCGGTTGCGCGCTGAATGCCGATGACCATCTACCACAAACCAAAGCACGGTACTATCCCGCCAGACCCACACACGCGAAAATGGCCGGTGATTCTAGGGTGAGTGATGCAGAGTGGACAGCTTAGCCAATCCACTTTGCAATGCAAAGTACAGTGGCTACAATCGGCGACATGAGCACAATTAGCCTTTATCGAAGCGGGCGCTTTTGGGGAGGGATGACAGCCGCGTTTGCTCTCGGCGTCGTCGTCGGATTCGTACTGTGCTATGTCGTGCTGGTGGCTCTAACGGTCATGACGAGCTATGCGGGGCATTCACCGTGACGTCTGCGGGGTCGTGGGCGATTAGTGTGTGCAGTGGCTATTCCAAGCGGGCTTCGGGGAACAGCGCCCTTGCTCTGGCGTGAGCCTCGTCCCCGGCTGCAAACGGCATTGGGATAACGTCCACCGGTTCGTCCCCAAGCCATCTTCGCCATAGGGAAATCTCCGCTGGTTTATATTGCGTCTTGCGTGACATTACGTGGCGCTTTGGCCCAGCGGCGATTGCCGCTTTATTCGATGCTAAAAAATCGCGCCGCTCTTGAATGCAGTGCTTCTCCCATGCTAACCACAGCGCAAAGGCCGTCACCAATAGGAGCATCGTGCCGACCCCGAACTGGAACCACCGTCGGCGGGTAGGCGGTCCATCGCTCACGGCTTCATCTCCAACTCCTGCGCCTGCCTAGCCGCGGCCTGCCACGCTTCGCTCTCGGTCGCCCCTCTGGCGACAATCGTATGATCCCCGCGCCGGGCGTCTACAACGCCTTCTGGAGACTTCCAGGACTCCCAAAGACCGGCGAATGCCATCTGCGCGCCAGACCTAAGGCTGACGTAATGCGGCTGCTTATCTGTCTTGCGCCATTCGTAGAAGCCGTCAGCCAAGACCAGACACGCCGCTTCGTGAACGCTGAACGGAAGGCAGGCTTTGTATCCACGGTCTCAACGCGAGCATTGATGCACGACGAGCCGATCTTGGCATCCTTGGCCCAGCCAGGAATGAGCCCCCATTTGGCTTTGAAGAATTCGCGCTGATCGCTGTCGCGAATACAGAGAACTTTTTGCGTCGGAGCGATGTTATACGCCGGCCCCCAGTCATCGTCGAACGTCCGGGCGACCGCGAAGACCTCGGCGAAGAGGCGAGGATTGGTAAAGAGATTGAAGCGGCCGCACATCAGAGACCTCGGCGCCGACGAATCGCCAGCAACGCCAGGCCGCCTAGTCCCGCAAGGATGGCAGTGTAGGGCTCGGGAGCTGCTGTGGAATAGGCGACGATCTGGCCGTCAAATGTCTGAACGACGCCTAGATCCGAGATCGTAAAATGCAACGGGATCGTCAGCTTATATCCGCTGCCGAATGCCTCGAGCTTGCCTTGCTGGCTGGTCGTGCTGATGGCGCTGGTGCCCGTTAAGTCGAGCGATCCGGCCGTGCCTCCCAGTATGTAGTCCAGACTTCCCGCGAGCGTGCTTAGGGATATTCCCGTGGCATTGAAGTTCCCTTGGCTATCCAAGGGAAGCATGGCCGTATTGGATTGGAGAAAGTCGAGGCCGTGATAAGCTCCCAAAGCGGGCGCCCCGGAGATCGTTGCCGCGTCGCCGAACGCGGCCGGCGCATTGCCGGGCACGAATGGACCAACCTGATCGATCGGTTTGATATCTCCACCCAAGAGTGTGATCTGCTGGGGCGTCGAGACATCTGCGTAAAGCGAGCCTTGCAACTGGTTAGTTAGTGAATTGGGGAGTTGTTCCTGGATGGTCGCGCCCTGCGCAGTACCAGAAAGCGTAAGCACGCTTTCGGACGAATTGATGACGAACTGCGTACCCGTGGGCACCGGCGTTTCGACCACTCCGTAGATCGGGCCGACGTAGGGATACGTAGGACCAGGATTGTTAACAATGTCGTGCCACTTGGTCGCGTTTTCGCCGAAACCAAGATTGCCGCGCGCGATAAAAACCCAGTGCTCATCCCCGAGGTTCGGTTGGCCGCGCGCCGTATCCCAGTTGGTATAGTTGACGGGTTCGCCGTCGGCCCACGTAAAGGTGTCGTTGAGGTCGCTGTCGTTGAGACCGATCCATAGGTTTCGTTGGCCGGCGCTGAACGTATCAAAGATCCAAGCGTTCTCGGCGGCATCGTTGACCGTGGCGAGAGTACCCCCTAGCGCGAGCGCTTCCGACTCTGAGGTCGACCAGGTGTCCGGGCTCAGCAGGTAGTAGCTGTGACCGTTCGCCGGATCGACGACGGGGCCGCTCATGACAGCGGCAGAAGAAGAGGAAGCGCAGATGGCAATCAGGGCGAAAAGTGCCCGGAGATTGTGGATCATTAGCCTATTCCTTGGATGTAGATTGCGCGCTCTGCATGCCAATCAAGCAGTGCGGGTGCGCGATGCAACGTTAAGAAAGTGCAGCCGGAAAGAAAGTACGACTAGCGGTGTAGTGACGACCGTGTCGTATCCGGCTTTTAGATGACGCTCAGTAGCGTGCTCCGAGAGAGATCCGCGTTGGGCTAGAGCCTAATCTTCCCCCTCGCGAATTGCAATAATACGCACTACAGCCTGCCAAACGGCCTGGCAAGCCACTCGACCATCTGGTCATGTAAGCCGGCTCGAACGTGGCAGAAGCGATTCTGTGCGGCCTTACTTCCGCCGGCGCAACGCCATCAAAGCAAATGCGGCCGTTGCGGCAAGGACCAGCGTGGAGGGCTCGGGAACGCTGAAGCTAACATTATCGGCCGCAAAGATCGTATTGAACGGCATCGTGAGGGATAGATCGACGTGGTTGAATCCCGATAGATCGATGAAGCCAAGAAAGTGGTCGCCGGAACTCACATACGTACTGAAGTCGGTCGTCTGCCCATTAATGGTTATGGTAGCATCTGGGGTAGAGGGGAAGTACCAATCAGCGGCGAAGCCCGTGACGGAATAGTCGAACTGCACTGACGGGGACACGGGAGGGGTATCACCATCTTGCAAGGCAGTTTCGATTCGCCAGCTATTGGTGCCGTTCACCGCCCCGTCTGCGCCCCCACTCTCAATTAGATTACCGCTGGGCCGTTGCACATCAATTTTGAGTAGGCCGATCTGCGAGATGCCCTCCGGCAATTGATAATCGTAGACAGGAACAACACCATTCGTGTAGAGATATGTGGGGAGCGGGAAGCTATCAAACGTTTCGGTTGCGACTTTCGACGCTCCACCCATTGCCGCCTCCCATGCCGTCCGCGAAGTGAACACCTGAATAGCGCCGTACGAAGCGGTTGGGCTGAACATGGTCGCAACAATAATTGATACGCAACAGCGGAATACTACAAAGCGCATTTGAATGCCCATCGTGTCGTGTAAGAAATGCTCGGCAAGGGACGAGCATTGGGCCTACCCCAAAGCTAAATGCGCCCTTAAACCGATCTGAGAAGCCTCTGAATAGACCCTAACGTTATTTCGTCGGCCGAACGTTTGTGGCCTTAGGATCTCACGGGCATGCTCACGAGGATACGATGGACCGGTGATTGATACCGATTCGCGGATATTACTTAGGGAATTAGCGATTTGCAACTATTTTTAATCTCGTCGCCAATCGCCCGGCAGGACTCCCTGACCAGGATGTCGAATGACGTACCGCCGGAGACGCGGCGTGGGGAGGTCAATCTATCTCGCCAGTGCCAAATCAATAGCCGCTTGGACCGCGCCGATGGTGTCGCCGACCAACCTTCGACGCTTGGGCTCAGTCAGCGTGCATACGAATTCATGGCCAGCGCCGGACGATTTGCGCCGGAAGATGGCGTGTCCGCGATGCTGGGCGAAAGGCTTATCGGAACTAGCGCCCTCAGATGGCTGATCGGTTGACATTAAGTCCAGTTCCGGATTGTTGGAGGGGTGCCTGCATGTGCAAGCATAATCCTTCAGATGAACCAGGACGAATACCATTCGGCGCATACAAAAGGCCGACAGCAGTCCTTGGGAGATGCTGTTCGGCCTCTTGCGGGAGCAGGCGGGCTCCCCAGTCGGCCTATCGACGGCCCGTGCCGCTGTCTTGAGCCAGAATGCAGGCCGGCGCATGAAAAAAGGCTGCCGGCCTGGTCGGGGGTGACAAGGTGCCGGCAGCCTTCGTGTCGATGCTGCAAATATAGGATGCCGAAAGGCGAACGGGACGTCCGGTGCGTGCTCGTTGACTTAAGTCAACTTGGGCTGGCGCCTGAACCGTGTCTTAACGCGAACAGGATGGCAATGAGGGCACCAAGAAGCGCGCCCAAACCCCAAATCGCGACCATTGTCACGCCGCGCACGGCCATTTGCGCCGACACGCATCCCAGGAAGATGACGAGCGCGGTGGCGGCGACCTTAAGTCTGCTGCGGTAGATAGATGAATGAGCCATGTCAAAGCATAGCTCGCGGAAAAGAGCAAAAAAGGCCGCCTGGCAGCGTGACATTCGTTCCAGGCGGCCCCGGCCGTAAGCACTCGCTACCAGCCGAGTTCAAGATTAGCTACAGAGAAATTGGGCAGCAACAATGCGGCGCAAGAAAAAGCCGCGGTACCAATGCGGTCTGCGGAAAACTGGCGCGTCGTGTTACCGGAGGTCAGAAAGGGTCGGCGATGTTGAATTGCCGACCGCACTTGGAGCATAACCAAGTCCGTTGAGCTGATTTCGCTCGCCCCGTGTCCGCAGGTTCCGTTTCCCAGTCATATTTGACGGCCAAGAGCCTTACCACGGTCGAGCCACATTCGGGGCATCGCGGTTTTTTGTCGCGCTTCTTCTTCGTCATACAGCAGCCTCGTCGATGATCGAGGAAGCCGCCTAGCATTCCCAAAGTGCTCGACATAGTACACGGGCCGACGACGGTCGGCCAGCGCACAAAAAAAGTGGACGAACGGAACAAGCTCAGTGTGCCACCATTTTCGGCAGCCATTGAGTCACTGCGCATCACAAACACCCGCAAACAGTGCCAACGTCGGCATTGTTGTGGGTGTTCGATTGCAAGCGCGAATTCCGTGCCAAACCCTAGCGTGTTGCCGTCTTGCAATGGTCGCTCAATCGCCCAAGGCGTCTCGGCAATCCGGTGCAGCTGCCAGACAGGGACTTTACAAAATACTCCGTGTCGTAAAGCAGGTGCTAAGAACTCCACTCCAGGCTGAACCGCGGTACCTACTAATCCACGCGGTCTATGTCGATACCTCGGATGTAGTGAACAACGCATCTGGGGTGTATCCAAATGGATCGCATTAGCTTCGCCGATCTCCGGCGGATCACTGGCCTCCCGCCGTACGTTATCAACCACGCCTTAAACGTGCATGGCCCTGCTCCTGTCGACCGGGTTGGCATTTGTCGGCTGTGGGGCCGCGAGCAGCTTCCTCAGATCGAGGAGAGCCTGCGCAAGACAGCAGCAAAAAGCACATTGCCGCAGAGGCGGCAGTCGCTGGAAGGGGGCTTGCCATGAGAGCTAGCCGAAACGGTGCTCGCGGCAACGTAATGCCTACCGCGATGCGGCAGCTGCGACTTTTCCCGACTTCTACGGTTAGCCGTGCAAGGCCATGTGCGCGAATCCGGCCTACCAAAGCTACCGTTCGGGATCCGCTCTGGGCCTGCTCGTTCTACGTACTGCCACACGAAGCCGCAGAGGCTGAGCGGCTCTTCGGACATCTTTTAGGGGTTCAGGGATGAGCCAAACACCTTCGCGAAGTTGCACACCCAGTACGCACCAGGTAACCGAGGCGCAGCCTTTGCCGCCAACATGCTGCGGCAAACCTCACGAAATGCTCACCGATAATGAGGTGATTGATCTGCTGCGTCTCGACGCAGGGAGTGCAAACCCACGGGAACGGCTCAGGAACTTAATTCGCCGCTCCGGGTTGCCTGTGATTCGGCGGAATGGGCTCCGGCTCTATCGTCGTTCAGCCGTTGACGCCTGGCTGGCCGCCGGCGAAAGGCCGGCCCGCAGGACAATGAGTCCTGCGCGTCTGCCAGTCCCACAACGACTTACGGCGACCAACGGAGCCGGCGCGCAACCCGCGCGCAAAAAAGGCAGTCTTTGACGGCGGCGGCGTGAACGCCTGGCGAACGTATTCCGGCTCGGCGGCACTCCAAAAACACGCCTGCGCGCCTAGACCCGTATCATTGAGATAGACAGAGCAAAATCACAAGCGAAACAACAAGCTAAAGCCTCGCATCATGGAATTATTAACCGATCGGCAAGTTCATCCATTTTGCGAAATTCTCCCGGAGCCCGAAGACGAGCAGTTCGACGTGCTCTGTGACGATATCCGAAAGCACGGAATTCAAACCAATGTCATTGTTTACGAGAACAAAATCCTCGATGGGCGATGTCGATCTGCGGCAGCGAAAATTGTTGGCTGTCCCGTCCCAGAGGAGGAGTTCGTAGGCACCGATGTGGATGCAATCCTCCTCGTCTTCTCCAAGAACTTAGCGAGACGTCACTTGAATCCAGGCCAACGCGCAGCGATGGCATGCGATTTTAGAGACATGGTCCGGTCGCGAAACACCGGCAACGATTCGACAGTTGATGCTTCTGGAAATTATTTTCCAGAAGTAAAGAAGGCTGCCAATCCGTCGGGAAAGAATAGCGGCGGTAAGACGCAAAAAGAATTAGATGCGGAGAGACCCGATGCGAAGGTGGCCGAGAAGCTTGGCACCAACCGGACATCAATGCGCCAGTATGATGCCGTGAAAGCCCGTGATCCAGGTTTGGCGGCCGCAGTCTCCTCAGGAAAAATTAGACTGGGTACTGCCGCAAAGAAGTTGGCCTCTCGCGAGACCATCGCTAATGGAACGCCGGTCAAGGACCAGCTTGGAAACGAGATTCCGGAGAGTCTAGTTTCGGCATTTGAGGCCGCAAAAGACGCGCTCCACATGCTCGATGCGATCAACAAGCTAATGCACGAAGCAAAAGAACTCTGTGAGGGACCAGGCGGGAAATACATCTCGAAAACGCGTTTGGAAATCGAGCTGGGCAACACGAGGGGATACCTGAAAAGCGTACTTCCTTATGCCCTCTGCCCGGACTGCGCGGGAGCCGGTTGCAGGCATTGCCATCAGAACGGGTGGATCACCAGGAGCATGTATCGGAACGTTCCGGATGAGCCGACGTCTGACGACACGGCCCCCAAGGACGTTGCTCCGCCGTCGAAGTCAGCCGCGTAGAAAATAGTCGTTGGGCGGTTCGTTGGCATGATAGGAGTCTTGTAATGGTCCGGTTAGGGCACCTTGAATCTCCGATTGAAGACGGTAGAGGGCAACTTCGTTTTTCAGAGGACTATGCCGAATTGGTTCATCCCGATGCGCCAATTAAGGCGGCGCCGGATGGCGTCGTCATGGCACTCGATTTTGCGAGCGTATACCGCGATCTGCAACGCGTATGGGGGCCAATGGAGAGCTTCTCCTTACGGCATATGGCCATGGCTGCGTGCGTCGCTCCAATCTGCGTTGAGTCTTGGGAGCGGAAGGCGATCATAGGGACGACCGCTCATCGTGGACGTGGGAATCGGAAGAAATATGGATTCGCGGAACTGGTCGCTGTCTGCATTATTGGAGCGCTTCGCCGTAGAGGCGTAAGCCTAAATGCATGCAGGGCGGTGCATCGTTTTATCATCGGTAATCCTGCTCCGGCGGCCGAGGGGCCCGGTCAAGGCTCAGACCAACTATTCGTTGAAGAGACCGAGAACCTGCAAGCCTAGGCGACGGCATTTTTTAAACGCCGAAGCCTTTCAGTAGCCAACTGCTGCAATCCAAGTCCCGCCTAAACGGAGTCGTGAAGCCTAGCGTTCAAAATCATCCTGTCTGCCAGCCGGCGAGCGATTCGCGCCGGGTACACGCCTTGTTGCGACCGTAGAAATCAATCGCGGCTTTTAAGCTCCCTAACGCAGGCGCGCGGAACAGACAGGTTATGAAATACGACCTGATCCCCTGACCGCAATAAGCTCTTGGGAAGAGGGGGCAGTTTTAGTCAGTGGCGATGGCAATGACACCAAGCGTTAGGCTTGCGGCCTCGCTGGCAACAATATAGTCGCGCCCTTTCATCCAACGAACTCACGCTAAGGGCAAAACTTAGTAACGTCGCTTCCGGCTCAAAATCGCCAACGGGTTCACGACGCAAAACCTGAATCGGGGGGGCTTCAACGATGGCATGGCGCCGCCGCAGCTAGATGCGCATCGCGTTACCACTCGGGAAGCATTTTCAGCGGCGAGAGAGAACATCGCCACAACGCCGAATCCGACACACCCGGAAAAACCACACATTCGGGGACGGTGATGGAAAGTTCCCACAAGAATCAGGTTTAACCGGGTGGTCGGTATCGAAATTGATTTGACGAGCGACAGCGCGAATGAGTTTAGCATTCGGGTGTACCAACCCAAGCGATCACGTCCCCGGCAACCGCGAGTTCCACGATGTCAAACTTGGCAGATGTTTATAGGCTCGTGCCGCTGACAAACGTCGAGACTGGCCGCGTGATAAAGGGAAATATTATTTTCCCGTCAGACGCCGGCGCACTCTACTACAGTGTCACTCTATGGGCTGAGCCATGGTGGACTGCGAACCAATGGCAAGTATCTGCTGGTCCGGTCGACTACAGCCCTCCGACAGGCCGCGTTGAAGGCAACTGGACATTGTCGCAGGGGACTTCGTTGCTCTTGGATGTGAATCAGGCGTTTCGCTGCATTCAATGTTCGGCATCCGTGCAGTCTGTGCAGAACGCATTTGAAATCTCTTCGTTAGGAAATGGTGTGGTTCAATTCCAGGCTTCGTTTAACGGGGTAGTGGTGGATCAGTTCACCACTGCCGGCCAGGACGATCCGTACGCATTCGCCGTGTTCTCCGACCAAGTTGACATTCCGAGCCTATTCACGGGCGACTGGCGATACTAGCGAACAGATGGGCGACACCGGCGACAAAACCACCAAATTGCGCGACGACAAGTTAGAAAGCGTCGGCCTTGTCTACTGAGTGACCATGAACGCAACGGCCACACGCCCGGTCAACCACGGCGGCTGTGCGCGGGCTGCGGCAATCGCACTGATCCCTGCTTCTACTGCAGCACGCGATGTCGGCGCGCTGAACATGAAAGTTGCAAGTGACCGAGACCAAGCGGCAGTACCAAACGATCTTGCTCGGTAACGGTACGTACGAGTGCCTGCTAGTCGACTACGAAGCGTTCCGCAACGAGATAGCGAACGGTGTGATGCGGGATCGCGCTCTCGCTTTGCTGGAAAGTGAGCCAGGAACAGCGGAGGGCGTCGATCGCGTTTATCGCCAGCTACAGCGCGAGTGCGCTGAGGTCAACGCCCGGATAGATCACTGCGTGCTGACGGACCCCGAATCGCGGGCGCTGATTTTGTGGGATCTATTGCGTGACCGCCATGCGGATACGTTCCCGGATCCAGACAGTGTTGCCGAGTTCATCCGGGGCATGGATGCCGAGGAAATTGCAAGAAAACTACTGCGAGTGCCCTTCGGCATGTGACATCGCGAGGCAGCCCAAGGAGGGGCGTAGAGATGGGATTCAAACTTGCAGAACTGTTTGTGCAGATCAGCGCGAATGGCGCCGCCAACGTAAACAATCAACTCAATGCCGTGCATACCTCTCTGCTGCGCGTCGGTGGCGCGGCGGCTGCGATGTTTGGGGCAGGCGGGGGCCTATTCGGACTCGGTAAATCAATCCAGATTTCCAGCCAGTTCGAGCAGCTTGACGTGGCTTTCACCACGATGCTACACAGCGCCAGTCTCGCCAAAGAGACGATGGCCGACCTATTTCAGTTTGCTGCTACGACGCCATTTGAATTTCCTGAAGTGGCGCAAGCCGGCAAGCAACTTCTGGCTTACGGCTTCCAGCAAAAAGAGATCATGGCGAATCTCCGCATGATCGGAGATATCGCCTCGGGGGTAGGCGCGCCGCTGGGTGAGATCACGTATCTATTTGGCACGTCACTGGCGCAGGGCCGCGTGATGACGAGGGATCTCATGCAGTTCGCCAATCGCGGTATCCCGGTGATTGCTGCGCTGGCTGAGCATTTTCAGGTAGCCAATTCGGCAGTGCTGGATTTAGCGCAGGACGGCAAGATTTCGTTCGATGACCTGTCGGCTGCCTTCAAGATTCTCACGAAAGACGGTGGGCAATACGGCGGCATGATGGAGAAGCAGTCCCACACGCTGCTGGGGTTGTACTCCACGCTCAAAGACAATGTCACTATGTCCTTGAAGGAGATCGGCGACTCGATCGTCAAGAACTTCGACCTCAAGGGCAAGACGGAATCGCTGATCGAGTTCACGACCGCCATGAAGCCACTGCTGGTGGACTTCGTCGGCAACATTGTGCAGGCGATTTCATTTGTCGGGGAATGGGGTGGCTCGTTTATCAAAGCGGCTGCCGGAGTAGTTGCCTTCCGGACTGCGCTGGCATTGGTATCGTCAGCATTCAGGACGGCATCGATGGGTGCCGCAATCTTCAATGCCATGTCCGGGCCGGCCGGGTGGGCAAAGCTCATTGCCGGTGCTGCTGCTGCTGCCATCGCCATTGCAGGAATCAGCGCAGCTTTCGACAAGGTAGCCAGCGCCGCTGCCGGCGCACAAGAGGCTTCGGCGAAGGTCAATGAAGAAACTGCCAAGTCGTCCGCAAAACAAAGTCAGGAAGACAAGCATTACGCGACGATCGGCGCACGGTTGCGCGAGGTTGCCCTATTACGGCGCCAGCAAGCGGAGCTTGGGAAGAAGATGCAAGATCCGAATCTCACGCCAGAACAGCGTGGCGACTTGGCCTTGCAAAGCCAACGCAATCAAGCGCGTATGCAGCACCTACTCAGCCCGGCAGCCCGGGAAGCGGAGCGACAAGTAGCCGCTGGTCTTTTCGGCGGCGGAGGTACCGGAAGGCGTCCTGATAATCCAGCCATCAAGGGAATGCTCGCCGGCGAAGACGCCAAAAAGTTTTTTGGCGTAGAGGGCAAGTTTGACAATGCGGGCCGCGGCAACCTGGCCGAGACCATCAAACGCTCGCAAGCGATTCGACGTGAGACGCTAGGGGATCAAGGGAAATTCCTGGAACGCATGAAAGAGATTGCCGCGTTGGAAGGCAAAGTAGGAGGACTTTCAGCGACTGAAGCCGCCGCCGCTCGCCATAAGGCAGCGGGGGATCAAGCCGATAACATTCTCGCCGACAAGAAACCCCTTCACGAGATGCGCCGCATGGGATTGGAAGATTTTTCGAGGACAATCCAGGAAGGAATCCTCAAGGCGGCCCAAGAAAAAGAAGCGAACGAGAAACGCGACAGAATGGTCGCGGCGCTTGAGAACATGAATAAGAACCAGCTTACCGCGGCTGGCGTCAAGGAAGCGGTCGCGCCTCTCAAATACATTGGCCCATAGTCACTATGCCAGTTATGACACCGGCCAGGTTTCGACAGGCCATCAAAATCGCCAACATTGAGCAAATCACAAGGATGCGTCCGTAAATGGGCAAGTACCAATTCCAATCGCGTACGCCCTATTACGGCATCGGCTACGAAGAAATGCCGCGTTCGCCGAAGTTCGGATTCCAGCGCGGCACCGGCATGTATGCGACCCGCATCCTGCGCTGCAATTGGTCCGACGCTAACGCCCTCTGCCGGGAACTGCTGGGCGTGATCGAGTTCGTCGCGGGGGTGCCGAACTTCGTCAACCCGCTCACCGCGCCGGGGTTGCAATATCTGATCGTCAATCAGATCGACGTCGAGCCGTTTGATGGCGACTCGCCGGACGGCGACACGGAATTGACGCTTGGAACTACCGCCTCGACCTACGAAGGGGTCGGTGCGATGGTCACGGCGCAATACAAGACGATGGACCTGAATCAGGACCAGAACCGCCCGAACATCCCCGATGGCACATACCTGTCGATCCGGGAAACACTCGGGGTCGAGTATCAGACACTGCCCGGTCGCACTTGGGTATGGACCAGCAACAGTCAGCCGCTGCCTGATGACGTAGCTGCCGGCATGATAATTCCAACCGGGCAGATCGTGGCCAACTGGTCGCGAGTTGCGCAGCCACCAGATATCACGGTCGAAAACGCCCGCGGCAAGGTCAACACATCGACCTTTATTGGAAGGGCTGCCGGCACTGTGCTGTTCCTGGGAATGAACAAGAACCGCCAGTTCCAATTCGACGACAGTAACTCCGGACTCTACGACCTGGAGTACTCGTTCTCGATAAACAACAAGGGCTGGAACAAGTTCTACGACCCGGCGCGCGGAGACTGGTTTACGATTAAGGCGACCATCGGTGGCGCCCCACCATACGCCAGTACCTCATTCGATCAACTGTTCGGCTACAACGGCTAGCGCAGAACTTCGTTATTTGTCCGAAGGGATCGCAAGATGGCACAAGGAAGTTTGCCCGTGGGTCGTAAACCTTGGTTTATCCGATGGCCTAAAAAGCTTCAGGCATTGTTGGTCGCGCTTAGCGAAGGCCATTCGCAACGGACTGCGTGTGACCTGGCGGGAGTTCCCCTCTCCTGCTTTTACCAGTCACTTGCGAAGGCCGACGTCCTTGTCGAGGCGTGTGAATCAGAAGGCAAAGTCCCGAGTGCGCGAGATACGAAATACATGCAATTTGCGGAGCGCGTTCGGACTGCCGAGAGTGTACCGATCGACAAGAACATCAAAACGATTCAGGCATTTGCGACTGAGTCATGGCAGGCGGCAGCTTGGATGCTCGAACGCCGACGGCCGCACGATTTCGGCAAGATGTCAAGACACGAACTGAGCGGTCCGGAGGGTGGCCCTATCCGCCAGAAGCACGAAGGCGACGTCAAAAAGATGACAGACGCCGAACTGGAGGCAATCATTCGCGCCGCAGTTAGCGAACTTCCTGCTAGCGCTTTGGATCCGTCAGACGCCTTATCGAACGAACTGACAAGCTGAAACTGCCGCGTTGACATCTCACCGAGTTGCCCATCGGCATTCCGGCCACCTGGACCAGCGCACGGCCGCACTCAAGAAGGCCGTCCAGATCGCGTCAGATGGCTAGGATGGCCACGGGTCAGGCATTGACAGGTGGACGAGCCGGAGCGGGTTAGCGGCCTTGCTGCGCGCTCTGCGTGCCTTTTCTGGAGGCAGTTCGTGTCGCTGCACACGACGGCGTTCAAGGAAGGCATCAAGTTCCTTGGCGTCGATGCGAATGCCACGCTTGCCGGCCCCGAGTCGGAAGTACTCGATCTGTTTCCGCTCGCAGAGTTGATAGACCGTCGGCCGTGAGAGATTCAGCCACACGGCGGCCTGGGAGACCGTCAGGAGCCGGGCGGAATCCCGTGTTGGCATCTGGTTGTAGCGCACGCTCGTGTCGTGTTCCATTTTGGCGATAAGGCTGTCGGCCATTTTCTCGAACGATGCAACACGTTTCTCGGCTTGCTTGTTGATGGTGGCTGTGGACATGGTTCTGCAGGGTTTCGGACGTCTCAACGCGAACGGCTTGGAGATACTGGACTAATGAGCTATTGCTAGCCAGCGTTCCGACAAATTTGGTAATGCGTCGAAGCTTCGCAGAGGACAGCTTATGGTGGTTGTGGCCCTATTCTCGACGTAAGGAGCCAATGCTTGAAGCAGTTGACATCTCCAGACACAGCTCTTCGAGCCAAAGCAGGGGACGGGAGCGTCAACGGGCCAGAAAGTGCTCGTTCGCCATAGCCGGGCCTGCCCCGCCGCCGCCAGCCCCGAAACTCGAGCCCATCGGCACGAACGTCCGAAACGTGCCCGAATCTGAAGGCGCGTAGTTGGTGTAGTGTCGCACACCGGAAATCGATGCAGATTCAGGAGCAGCCCAGCCAGCGACTGTCCAAACTCTCCAGGTCTGGTTCGGCATCCAATACCAATGGCGCCCATGGTAATACACATAGCGCCAGTCCGCTCCCAAGCGCCCCATAGCACGGCCAGTATCAGTGTTCTCAACCGCAGGCTGAACTGCGAGCGAGATAGCTGGACAGCAGCCCACGAACAACAGGAGAAGCAGGCATGATCGGAACATTTGAGAATCTCCGATTTCAGTTGCGCCTTACCCCAAGGCGGCAAAAACTGGGGCCAACGGTGGCTCGGTAACTTGCACATGGCAGGAATCGTGATGGTCCCACAGTCCGATCATCATCGCTGCCGTTGCCGCCTCTGCGGACCTTTCACGCTGCATCCCGCTCGCATTACCGCGGCAATGATGGCACCGCCAGGACGCGAAACAGTCGGCCCCAAAGCGCTCTACGATGGCCGAATAACGAATGCCGTCGATCTTGATGGTCTGACTGTGCTGAGTCATAGTGCCCGTCCATTTGCTCGTAAACGCTCTTCCGGCCACTAAGCAAACGTCGCGCCACGCCGGACATCGACCACCGCGATGGAGGAAGAATGATCCGGGCGGTTGAATCGCGACCAGAAAGATGGCGATTAGAAACGAAGTGACGGCCTAAAATTCCGACGACCTGAGAAATGGCCCGCGCGACGCCCGTCCAGAGCAACGTCCGCGGGCCGTGACGGCCGTCTTGGAGGAAGCCAAGTGGCCGCAAAGATCGTATGAGCAAAGAACGGACCGCCAAGTGGGCCCTACCTGGCGGCCCTCGCCGACCTCCCGTCGGAAGCGCGGCGTCCTTCCAAAGGTAGCGAGTTCGATTGAGCGAGCAAGCGGATTGGACTTAAACACTCAGCGGATCCCGTCCAAGTGTCTTCGCTGCCGGTTTTGAGAGGTGTGCTGCAATTTGTTCGTACCAGATGAAGGGATTTGATACCGTCGGTTGAGAGAACTTCGCCCTCAATCCCTCACCAGCGTTCGAGGAATCTATCGTGCAAGTAATGCTCTCCGGGATATTGACGACGACCATTTTTGCAATGTGCGTTGGCTACACTATGGAAGCACAGGCCGGCCCAAGTGCGCAATTCGAAGAACGCGCATTTTCAAAGCTCGACGCCAATCGGGACAACTTGTTGACCGAGAGTGAATTCGTCGGCGAGAAAGCCGGCAAGGCCGCGGCCAAAGCAAAAAAGCAATTCCAGATGCGCGATAAAAATGGCGACAAATCACTCACGCTCAAGGAATACTCGAAGCGGCCGTGAGTTCGGTCTATCGTCGGGGAAGATGGGGCACTGGAATCTGAGGCCCCAGGACCTGCCAGCAAGTCGGCAATGGGCTGTCCAAGCCCTCTCGGACGCGGCAGGCGCGGCGTGGCGAGGTCGAGAGCAGGATCGGCGCACGAAGAAGGCCGTAGCGCCTTGGGGTGTCGCTGCGGCCAGTGCCCTAGATTCGTGCCATCCCTAACACGGTCTAGAGTCATGGGATTTATCGGCATTTGCACGGGCTCGCCGTGAGTTAAGGCCGGCGCATGAAAACGCTGCCGGGAGCCTGGACGGCAACAACTGAGCGGCGAGCGCAAAAAAAAAGACCGTCGGACAGCGTTCGGGGTACCATCCGACGATCAGCCTGGCACTCGTGGCGCCAGGATGTATGGGTTGAACACCGCTCCGATTAAAAAGTGCCGGATCGCGAATGTGGCGCATGAAAAAGGCCACACGGCAGCGTGACCAAACCGACCGGCCTGGCTGAAAGCACGCGCCACAGCCAGTGTTCGAAAATGGCCGCCGTTAACGTCCGCGGCAATAGTGGCCTTTGTCGAGACAGCTTCTATAAGCCGGCGGCGGCCGGCAGGTGTCGACAGCCCTCAGGACACTTGCCCCGGCCTCCTATCCCTCAGCGCGATCAGGACAGCAATCAGGGCGCCGAGAAGCGTCCCAGTCGTCGCGATGCTGGACATGGTCAGGCCATGAAGGGCGGTCCAGCCGACGGTGATTCCGAGGAGAACCATAATCGCCACGGATGCGATTTGAAGACCGCGGCGGATTGAAGAATGATTCACGATATTCGCCTCAATCAGTTGGCCATGCCCATGCGCTAGTGGCTATCCTGCCGATGATCCAAAGTCGAGCTTCTTCTGAGCGCGCTTCGAGTCGGCAAGCTTTTTGCGAGGCTTTGGGGCTGGTTTGAATGTTCGCTGATCGCGAGTAGGAGGTAATTGAACTCGTAACCCATCAAGTAACTGGCCGACGGTTAATAATTGTAGACGAGGATATTTCTCGCGATTCCAAGGAGACTCGTAGAAACCGGCCGTAGCAGCTTCGGTTCGCATCTGTCGCGTCGGTTCCTGCATTGAGATCATAACACCAATCGCAGCTTTTTCGCGATCCATCACTCCACGCAAGTCGCGCAATTGACTGACAGTTAACTTCCCGGCCTTGACAGAAAAGACGACCTGCTTGGTTTTGCCAGATTCGCCTTCATCATGAAAATACAATCGCCCATCAATGCCTTTATCCGCCCCCTTCTTTTGCTCTGTAGGTCGCGCACCTGCTAATCCAAGAGCCCACCACTGGAATTGGTATGGATCAGAATTTGCGAGGGTCTCGGCATCAGGCAGTGAAATTGGCTCGCCTACCACGTTGAACTCTGCAGGGCCACTAAACGACGTTACGAGCCGATGCTTTATCAGAGTGATAGCTAGATGCGTAATGTCAATTCCGACCCAATGACGATGAAGCCTATTTGCCGCTGCTACAGCGGTTCCGCAGCCGCAAAATGGATCAAGGATAACATCTCCCGTATTGCTGCTTGAGAGTATTAATCGCTCTAGCAATGATTCCGGCTTCTGAGTCGGATATCCAAGGCGCTCTGTAGCTGCAGAATTTAGCCACAGTTTCGGGCTCGCCCAGACATCTTGGTACGAGACGCCTTTTAGGTCATCAACATAGATCTTCAATCGAGGCATGCCCGTTTTTGTGTATACGATTCTTCCTTCTGCCTGTAGCCGCTCCATATTCTCTTTTGTATAGCTCCACATCCGGCCGCTCGGCGGACACTTCCCCTCCCACTCAAACTGACCAGAATCCCTGCCATGTGCAGGGGCGCTTAAATCTCTCTTGCGATACTTGCGACCGTCCGCGTCGGTATCGAAATCGTGCGCGGCGAAGAATGCATCATCTGGTGGCTCATACTGCGGATTCCACGTATATCTCTTGCTCTTGGTAAAAAACAAGATCGTATCGTGAACTCTTCCATATCGCTGAGGATCGTTATGAGCCGACGTACGCTGCCAAATCACTTCGTTCCGAAAGGACGATGGCCCAAAGACTGCATCCATCAATAGCTTGAGATAATGGCTGGCAGTCGAATCACAATGCAAATAGATGGACCCTGTCTCCCTCAGTACACGATGAAGCTCCGACAATCGCGGAGCCATCATGCAGAGATAGGCAAGCATGTCGTTATTTCCTAAAAACAGTCGACACGCTTGCAGGATCTCGGATAACTTGCCACCACTCTCAACTACAAGTTCGAACGCTGCGGCCGCTGAAGCGTCCCAGCGCCACGTATCTTCGAAGGCGCGAATCTGCGCGGCCGAACGGCTGCCGTCCTGCTCAGCAAAAAGGACGTTGTAGTCCTGATTGCTTTTGAATGGCGGATCAAGATAGATGAGGTCCACCGATTCGTCATCGATATACCTACGTAGGACGTCAAGGTTGTCGCCGTAATACAGAGTGTTTGAGCCCGAAGGCGCTGTGCCTCCGTTCGACGCGACAGTTTTTGACTTGGCCATGAGTCCGGTTCCTGCCTAGAAGCCGTAGTGACTTCAAAGGTTACGTCCTAGAAACCAGGGCAAAGACCCAAACCTTCCCAGGCCGCATGTCCGGTTATTCGGAACCGCATGACCGAAGGGGTCGTGCGGGGCGCCGAGTGAAAATGCGTACCGATCAACGGTGCGAAAACGTAGTCCCGATTGATTCATAGCGCATAAACGCCGGGCACCTTTCGCTGTACCGCTGTTCGTGGCGCCGAGGGATGGACCTATTTCGAAATCCGGATGGGTACAATGCGTGAACCTCCGGTCGGAGGAAATTGCACAAAAGGATAGTCAGCCATGTGCCCTGAAGGTTCGAAATCTGCCTACGATCGATTTCCTCATTACCTAACGCCCCGCCAAGTCGCTGACAGGCTCGGTATCGACCATGGCAAGGTTTTGGGCTGGATTCATTCAGGCGAGTTGCGGGCCGCGAATCTGGCCCGTGTAGCGGGCGGTAGGCCCAGGTGGCGTATTTCCGCCGAGTCTCTGGCTCTGTTCATCGCCGGACGAGAGAATCGGCCGCGGATCCAGCGCGTGAGACGCCAGCGAAGAGTCGTGAAGGACTATTTCAGCGAGGCTGTTGAAATCCCGGCTCTCAAGCGTTTGCGCTCTCAGCCGGGTAGAGCCACGATCGCACGAGATTAGTCACCGAAAGTAGCCGCTCGTCGCTAATAGACTCGCGGTACTGCTCGGCCATGCTCGTGTCGACGTGCCCCATGATGGCGTTTACTGCCACCTGGTCTTTCGACTCCCCGCCGATTGTCTCGAACATGTGCCGCAGAGCGTAGAACGCCAATCCCGGGCGGTGAAGTTTCTTGGCCTGCAGTAGCTTCACAAAAGCCTTGGTTATCGGATTGTCGCGGGTTTCCTTTGCCCATCGAAAACCGTATTTCGTGATGAAAAGCAGTTCTCGATCGCTCTCCAGTTTTGGTTCCTTGCGTGTGGCAAGCACAGCGCGTAATGCAGTGATGGTTTCCGGCCAAAGTGGACAGCGTCGCTCGACCTCTGTTTTCGGCCTCGGAAACTCGATGATCTTTGCTTTCCATTTGATGGATGCGATTGGCAACAATCCAATGTCCGCATTGCCAAAACCGCAGTTCAAACCCAGGAGAATCATCGCTTTTAACTGCACATCTGCGATCTCGATGAGTGATCTGAGCTGCTCGGCCGTCAGTAGCTTCTTGCCGCGTATCCGTCTCTGACGTCGCAGTGTCTGTTTGCTCGGCCTCTTAAATCCTGGCCCGAAAACAACCGGCTCCTTGAGTAACCGCACATCAAAGGCATATTTGAAAACGATCCTGACGCGATTGATTTCGTTGCCAAGCGACACCGGTCCCCATGTCTGCGAAAGGGCTGTTCGGAGTTTCCCAAAATCCTCAGTTGAAATGTCCGTAATGGGGCGATCCTTGCTGAATGCATATAGCAGCCTTTGCGTTGTGTTCCAGTAGTCGTCGAACGTTCTCTGCGCAATCTCGCTGGAATTTAGCAACGCCTCCTTGTCGGCCATGAATCGATTGCACATCTCCAGAATCGTTGCGCCGCCTTCTTTCTTAGTCCGCGGCACCCGACCAGCTAGCAAATCATCTTTCTGGGCGATCCACGTCTGCAATGCTCTGACACCGTCCGGATCGTCGCCCACTTTGCCGAAGTAGGCAAACTTGCCTTTAACCTTCTTGGCCCATCGCCCGGATGCGTGCGGAAACAACGGAAAATCCGGTCGAGGCTTTTTCGGCTTGTCAGGTTTGGATTTAGGGTCGGGCGTCTCATCCCTTACGGTCGTCAACGGATCAGTCAGAGAGGGTGGCCCTTGCGAACTGAAATCGGTGAACGGATCCATGTCGACCTTTATGGCTTTAGCGACGGCCAGTGATTCTCGTTGACAATACGACCGTTCGCAATCAAAATGCGGTCACTGAAACCTGCGTTGCCGGTCGCCCTCTTTCGTGATGACCGGCGGGAAAACAACAGCGTCTAGAAGTTCGATGCGTTTCACTGAATCGAAAACAACAAGTTCAGGGCCCGCGCGGCGGGCGAACCGGCCTTTGGTGTAGGTAACGATCCCACGGGCGGTCTGTTGTCCGTCCGAGTAAGCCACGGTCACTCGCCGCGCGGACCCCTTATTGCGCTCAGTGTTTTACTGCGCGCAGGAAAGGTTGGCTCCCAATGGCTACCGTCACATCCAAGAAGACGAAAAAGGCCAAGGACACAGACCAGTTTCGCTCCCAGTACGAAGCGGCCGTTACCCTTGCTCGCTTGTCCCGTGGGTGGCTGAAAGTCGATTTCGAACCGACAGGCAGCTATGGCCTCGAACATAGCAATGACGGCCAAGGTCACCTTTATGGCGTCTTGGTCGACATCTGCAATGAGAAGGCCGAAATGGCGCTCGGAAACGGAGAAATCGTTCTCGACGATCGCGGAACCAACTCCCTCGCGCAGCAACTGGCGCATGAATGTCGCGAAGTAGCGAATCAATGGAATAAGCTCGCGAGAATGTACGAGAAGCATGGCAACCAGGCGTGATGCGGGCCGTAGCGACCCCAGTTAGCGACTGAAGGTGCCACGCCCGGCCGGACAATCGATTTCGGCCGGGCGTGCTCGTATTAGATAGACCAGTTTCTTTTCAATTCCGCCAGCGGCATTCCACCCTACGAACATTGCGGCGCTGACGGGGCGGTTCTATTCAGGATGAACGCATGCCGATTCTTTACCACAGAACTGACTCAGCCGGAAAGATCCTTGCCGAGGGGTTTCGCGACGGCGCACGCGGTTTGGGCGAGATTTTTGGACCGCGCGTCTGGCTATCCGCGTCCCCACTTAATTGCAATGAGGGAGCAAAAGGAAGTCAACTACTTGAGGTCGTTGTTGATCTCTCGACAGAGGAACTTTTCTACAGATATGAAGTCCAAGAGGCAGATAAAACGTACCGCGAGTTCGTCTTTCCATCCTCTTTTTTGAACGCTAAGGCGAAAGTTCGAATGCTTATTGGCGAAGACTTGGACAGCGCTGAACGTGGTCCTTGGTGGAATGAGTATCCCACCGGGGAACCTCAAAAGACGTGGGACCGACTGCGTCGTGAGGATATTGAAATGGCCGACGATCCGGGACTGGGTTTGCCCGAATGAGGCTCGTGACGCGGGAGAAATATCGGGGCTGTAGTCGACACGATTGCATTCAGTCCAAGTCCCGCCTCTTTGGCTTACCTGCGGCATCAATGAAGGCGACCATCTTTGCAATGCGCGCCTTTTCGTCCTTAATCTTGCTAACGCGTTCCGCTCGCTTCAATGAGGTGAGCGCCGCTGACTTCGCGGTCTTGTTCATCCTCGAAACCGTAACAAGTGCGAGCGATTGAAACGCTTGTTCAGTGCCAGTCCCCGGCGGCGCCAGTAGTACTTCGACGAATGCCGGGACCGCGGATTTATCGCAACGCTTGAGCTCGTTCACGATCATCAAGATTCCCTCGAAAGCTGACGGATCCCACTTCTTCTGATCCTCGCTAAGCAGCTGAATATCCATTAACTCAAGCATGTCCCACTGGTCAGGCGCACGAGACCCGCCGGAGACTAGCGTCACCTTTGCCCGGAGCGGCGTTGACGGAATACCGTTTTCCGCATTTTTTGCGAGTTGGTCAGCGAAAGCGCGTCCCTTTTCTCGTTCCAGATACAAATACGCGCGTTCGTTCGCTCCATCCGCTTCCTGGAACGCGATCGAATAATGAGTCGTTTCCGCGTTCCGGTACTGATAATTCCAATAGTCCGCGAGATTTGCACGTCCCACAATGTAGAACGGCTTCCCGATAAACAGATCCGGATCGGCCTTAACTCGGACAAGCGAAGTCTCGTCACCGTTCTTTGGAAGTTTCTGCGGGACGGTCTTATCCTTTTGGGCCGGTTCGGAAAGTCTCGTTGTTTCCGATCTCAACGTCTCAAACATCGCGCTGGCGACGGCACTTGAGATGGTTTTTAGATCACTTATCGATTTGATTGCTTCGTAGCGCGCTTCACGATTTGGCGACGCCAACGACTCGATAAGACTGATTTCATTTTCATCTGCTTGCGTTGAAGAGCAGAGAAGAGCGATCGTTACGAGTACGACGTTAGAGCGAATGTGCATCGAATGACGGTCCTTCTTGCTGCATTCTTTAAAAGAGATCGATGACGGGATTCTTATTAGGTTGCAGTGCGTAAAGAGCCTCTGTCCGCCGATCGCTTACTATTTCTTGCGCTCGTAGACTTTTTTCCCGCTCTTGCTGTAGTGGTAGTGACCACCTCGCGGCCCAGTATACGTTGGGATACCATTTGCAGTATGGCCCGTTACAGCCTCGCTGTCTGGATTGCGATCAACGTCAATTGAAGTTGCGGACGATGATCGGGACGGTACAGAGGTCAGCGTGTTATCCGAACTCTCTGTCTTCACCACTGATGGGTGGCAAACACTGCACGGTGAATACTTGGCAGATGCGTCCGAGAGCTTTATCGGAATGCTGCTCTTGCTTAGATGCCGGCATCCAGGTGCATGATATTTGGTACCCGTCTTCGTTACATAGACGGTTTGCTCGTCAGTAGGTTTGGAGGACTGCGGCTTTAGCGAAACCGTGGGAGCTGCCGACGGCGAAGCGGGTTGCGCCACGGCGACGCTGGATTGCGCAGGAGGGTGTCGAAAGTCCCATGGCGCAACTGGTTTGTCATCCTGCCAAAGCCCTGCGTGTTTGGTCCGTGCTTCGCTTTCCGCATCGGCGAGTACTGCAGACTTCGAGTATTCGCGGTAATGCCAAGCCCAACCCTCCTGCACCAACTCTTTGTTGATCCAACGCGAACCTATGAATACGTGGCCTAACGTGCGCCCGTATTTGTCCTGTCCGTGCGACTCTACGACTACGTCTTTCTCGAAGGCCTTACCGGCTAGTGCCTTCCGAGCGAGCGTCCCATACGCTTGATGGCTCTCTGGGGCATCGATCCCTTCTAGACGGATTTTCACCTGGTGCTGCTGTCCATCCAGCAACGTGAGAGTATCCCCGTCGGTGATGCCGACAGCCTTGCCTTTGAGGACCTCGACGCGAGATATCGTGGATCCAATGTAGTCGCGGTCGTCTAAGCTAAGGCGATTCAGCGTGACAGCGACGATCCGGCCATTGGCTTCCTTGAGGTAGGCGACGCCATTTTGAAAATCCGCTAGCTCCGCTTCTGAATGAAACTTGCCTGTCGCGTCCGACCAACTACGGACGTCGGCACCAGCGATGGTAGCGCAAACCAATGACATGAAAACGGCGACGACTTGCCTCGAATCCATTTCGACCGTCCTCGATATTAAAAAGGCGCGCCATTCGGACCAATCGGGACTTCAGCGATGTTCCTTGCCAATCGTGGCACCTCTGTGAAGATCGCAAGACCAGCTCGCTGAGTTGGGAGTTGGCGCGAACGAAGATGCACTTCGCGAAAAACGCACGTGTCTAATTGCGATGTACCCCAACGCTGCGATCGCTAAGAAAGCGGTTCCGGGCTCCGGAACTTGGGAACCCGATAGCTGGACCTGAAGGCCGCTACCATTAAGGCCTGGGTCGCCGATGTTATGCACGATGAAGTCGAGCGTATTGACGCCGGATACAAATCCCGCTGAGACCGACAGCGGCGAGAATTGACTCCAACCACCCGTGTTGACGATGCCCGTCGACTGCCCATTAACGAGTACGTACGCGGCATCATCGACCGCCCACTGACCTGTGATTAAAAGCGTCGACGGATCAATTCCTGTTATGTCGAAAGTGGTTTGGTAGTCGTAGTCGCCACCTGGCATCGCGCCGTTCTGATCGGCCACAGGTGCGATCCATTGGCTGGTCATGCCGTTTGCTAGCCACCAGCCATCGAACGGATACGGCGTCGTGTCTAAGGCCACGAACGCCGATGGCCCAAGGCCCGAGCCAGTCGGCGCAGAAATGATTGAATAGTGAGCATCAATTGCTCCGGCGCCCAGCGGCGATCCATCGGCTGCCAAGCCTGTTCCGTAGAGGTTGGTAATCGGCGTTGCTTCTGCGATGCCGCGTGGCGCCATTAGAGCGGCAAACAACACCAGATTACTCACTGTCCGATTCATTAGAACTTCCTCTGCAGAAGCAATTGTCGATCAACAGCGTTGCCACGGGCAGATGATACTTCCGATCTGGCGGTGGTCAATCGAAAGCTGGTGACCTAAACCATCTGGCCTTCATAGTGGAGTTTGTTCTTGTCCTTATCTAAGACCACCCATCAGGCTGATGAACGGGACGTTCTCCCCGTCTGCTTTTTCAGCAGAAGGATTCTGATTCGATGCAAAATCGGCCCACGTCGAGTTAGGTTACCGCGAATTGAGGACCCGAGATCGTCCATATTAGACATGGACTATATCTACTCGATATACATAAGTCCATAAATAGACATAACTTACGATAATTTATCATATTGACATTCGGGGCGAGGTCGATAGATTTCCAGTATGCGACTTCGCTGAGATTGACTGGCACGGCACGCGGGCTTCGGCATGCGGAGTAGCCCAAATGTTCAAAGTCGGAGCAGACTGGAATTGGATGACAACTAAGCGAAGCGAAGTAGATCACCAATGCAAATCTGTTGGCATTAAATACGATCAACGCTCGGCAGCTTCGATTGGTCGAACTTAGCATCTTCGGTGAATCGAGGCTGGCACGTTTATGGTAAGAGATTGATCGACTTAAGCGCACCAACGAACGACGGCGTCTGAAGCAATGAGTTACGAAATACCACATGAACTGATCGCAGCGTTTGCCGACGCCCCGGCGCTATTAACCGTGGCGCAAGCGGCAAAACTGTTGAACATGTCACGACCAGGGATTTACGGTCTTTGCTATCGCGCCGGACTACGGCATTACCGGCTAGGTGGTATGGATAAGGGAATGATCCGAATTGCCAAGGATGATCTTGCAGCACTCGTGAAGGCTCGTCAGGTGCGACTCGCCAAGCGGAGGCGAAAGCGTCCGGCTAAGCCTAAGAATCAATTATCGCAATAGACATATAGAAGCGTTGACAGCGCCGCGGAGCGGCATGATATTACCGGAGACGACTGGACGCGGCTTGATAACCGCGCTGTGAGTGGAATTCCATGAGTCACAAAATGACCGCAACCCCGGTACGCCGTGCGCATGCTGGTAACACTTGCGCGGCGCTTTCACAGGCGCTTATCAAGCGACATACCGGGGCTGCGGTTTTTTTGCGCGCCTAGGGCGAGAGAGAGAATGTGCCAAATGGCTACCATTACCAAGCCCCCTGCGACCGAGTTGTTTCAGCCGAGTCGGATGCAACATCTCAATTGCTACCTAGATCGCCTAGGAGCCGCTGCCGACAGCGTTGGCTGGCTCATTGAAGTGATGAACGAGGTAACCGCCGCCGGCGAACCACGCAAGCGCTGGGGCGTCGGTTTAATGCTGCCTGGTGATGACAAGCTACACAACCTGCGCGTAGACGCCTCGAAGGAAGTCGGCCAGCAAATTCTGGTCTGGCTCCGAGAGAGGGTTTCAGAGCTTGAGGGCGCGCTGGCGTCTGTGCCAGGCGAGCTTTGAAGTCTCTCGTATATACGGTACCGGTTCACCTAACAAGTAGGAGGAAGGAAGCCCAGTTCTAGCCTGGCATTCCTCGTGAGATTGACAGTGCCGGAAATCGGCACGATACTGCGCAGGACGTTTGGACGCGGCCTTGAAACCGCGAACTGTGAGAGAATTTCCAATGCGTTACAGAAACACCCCAACCCCGGTTAGCCGCGCGCAGGCAGGTAACTCCTGCGCGGCACCCTCACAGGTGCTTTCAAGGCGACTGACCGGGGCTGGGGTTTTTTTGCGCGCCTATCCGGGCGCGAGAAGGGCTGGCCAAAATGGCTACAGCATTCGCAAGCGTTCCAAGTTCGAATTCCATTGACACGGATCAAGCGAACGAGATTTTGGAGCACATCGAAGATGGTTTGAGGTTTTCGCTTGGCCGAAAACTATCCGCCGAGTTTGAAGGGATTAAGGATCGGCTAGATTGGCGATTTGAAGGGGATCGCCTGCATGTTGCCTTCGTTATCAACGGCACGATGGACATTCCTCGAAGTCCAGAGGGCGCATTTGAGAGCCTGTATAAGCTGATTCAGGGACAGGCAAATCTCATCCGCTATCACCTTCGCCTGGGCGATACCCTGCGGCCAATCGAACCCGGGGTCGACGTCGACTTCGAGGACCTTGAGGTCGAGCCTGCCGGCACCGAGCCCTCGAACGCTGACAACAGTTCGGACCCCGTACTCAGGGTAAACGGTGATGTGTTTCGGCCGGACGGCGCCTCATCTTGAAGGTGCCGGGTGGGGCTGATCTTCTACGATCAGTCCCACAATGGTCGGGTCCAGGTGCCTTTTGAGATTTCTCATGGGAGGATGCACGATGGCAACGAACATTTATATCGTAAAGCGCAAAACCAGTAAGAAACGCAAGAATGGCAAGGCGACGTACAAGCTCGCCCTACGTTGGAAGGATCCTGCTACCGGCAAATGGCAATGTGAAGCCGCGGGAACGGCAGATCGTTCCGAGGCGGAGTCCCTACGCAAACTGAAATGGGCAGAGGTCAACGGGCTTCTGCCCCAAGCGCCGATTGCCTTGGAACCAGAACCCGAGCCCTTCAGGCCATCTTGGCTGGACTGCCGTGACGCTGTAGAGCGAGCAATGCGGGCGGACAATTTGCGTCCCTCCTACGTTGCGGATGCATTGCTGCTCTTTGACGCGTTGCAGAAGGGATTCCCCGATTTGGGCAGTCCCGCTGATGTGACCTTGGAACATGCCAACGAGTACAAGCGTCGACGTTCCGAGGGTAAGAACGCTGTGTCCCCCTGGACGCTCCGGGGAGACCTCTCGACTCTCAAAGCGGTATTCGGCAAATGGTTGGGTTCCGAATGCAGTCTGCTGCCATCAAATCCCTTCGAGAAGGTTAAGCCGCCCAAGTGCGACGATCCCGATGTCCGGATTGTGACGGCCGGCGAAACGGCTGAACTGTTCGCCTGGCTGAATGAGCGCTGGAATAATTGGCGGCTGCCGCTCGTTTATTTGGAGGTCGCGGCGTTGCTCGGCTGGCGGGCAACCGAGATTGCGAGCCTTAGAGACGAAGACCTGCTGGCCGATGGTTACGTGCGGGTTTGCGCAGGATCGTCCAAGACGCGCAAGTACAAATATGGCTGGCTTCCCGAGGATCTCCACGCCGAGTTGTGTGCCTGCTCGGCTGGCGGCTGGGCGTTTGGCCGTTTCTCGGACGAATTGCGGCGGCTCCTGATCCTCTGGAAACGCCAGCCAAACCACGCGGCCCGGGTGAAGGGATTCGGGCCCTGCAGACTCGTCGGATGGGTCCAGCAGGAGCTACAGCGGTTTAACGACGCCAAGACGGCGAAGGCCGTGGAAGGTAAGAGGCAATGGGAGCCGTTCACGATGCACGATTTCCGGCGCACTGCAATAACCGGCATGCAAATGGCTGGCGCTTCGGAGAAAGACGTCAGCGTCATGGTTGGCGCCACTCCTGAGGTGATCCGTCGGCACTACGACAGGATGGATCAACTAACTATTGCACGACGCAACGTCGAACGCAGGATCGGCACAGGCGGCAAGGGCGCAACACAGATGCACCGATCATTGCGCGCCCGTTGCGCGCAGCCCGAAACAGGCTCCCTTGACGAGTCACGGAATTCGACGCAAACTGTTTCTGCATAACACTTCGCGAGAGTGGCGGAATTGGCAGACGCGCTGGACTTAGGATCCAGTGCCGCAAGGCGTGAGGGTTCGAGTCCCTCCTCTCGCATTTCGAATCGCGCACAATGCGGCAACGGCTAGATCTATCGCCGGATGAGGTGAGAATCACTCGGGCGGCACGCCCAGCGATTTGCCGCCGTCGATCGCGATCATTGTGCCGGTCACCATCGCCGCAGCCTCGCTGGCCAGGTACAGGATCGCCTGCGCCACTTCCTCCGGCGTGATCATCCGGCCATAGGCCTGGGCAAGTGGACTGGCGGCGATGAATCGCGCAGCCGTAGCCTGGCGATCCGTGGCCGAGGCCAGATCGGCGTTCATCATGCCTGTGTCGCCAACGGGACCGGGACAAACGGCGTTCACCCGAATCCGATCACGCGCGTGACAAAGGGCCAGGCTGCGGGTCATCGCGATCAAAGCCATTTTGCTCGTCGAATAAACGGGATCGTGCGCGCGCGGAAGCAGTCCGGCGTTGCTGGCGGTAACGATGATTGAACCACCGCCGGCTGCGCGCAGATGCGAAATAGCATGGTGCGCCAGCAAGTACGTCGCCTTGAAATTGATCTCCATAACGGCGTCCCATTCTGCCTCGGTGACGTCCGGTATTTGCTTGACGAGACCAATGCCGGCGTTGCTGACAATGATGTCCAGCCGCCCCTCGTCAGACACGGCCCGTTCCAAAAGTCGGCGTACTTCTTCATCGCGTCGCACGTCGCACAACTGCGCGTGAATGCCAAGCTCTCCAAATCTTGGCGTGTTCTCCTCTGGCAGTCGAACGTCACCAACAAAGACTTTTGCCCCTTCACGGGCTAGTGCAATTGCCGTGGCCCGACCAATGCCGCTCGCTCCACCGGTAACAATCGCTACGCGTCCGGCCAAGGAATTCATGCCATGCGCCTCGTCGATCACTTCGATTTTTTTGCCATGTGACGAGACTAACTTAGCAACTGCGGCCATCCATTGCTTGCTTCGACAGCGCCGCACGGCTTACGATGTGCCGAAAGCACATCCACCCTGCGCCCGAGACAATTCCGATGTCCGATCAGCCGATTCCAATCATCGACGCCTGGGCCAACCCGGCCATCAAGGAGATGTTCGATTCCGTGCCCGAGATCGCGAGGCTGTTCCGCCAGTCGGGCTCCGCACACCTGTTGGAGAAAGGGGTAAGCGCCGACGAGATGGTGGGAATGATGGACGCCGCCGGCATCGAACGGGTGTGCATGACCACCTGGGCTCGACCTGGCATTTCGATCACCAGCAACGATCGCATTGCCGAGTTTCTGCACGCCTATCCGAAACGTTTTGTCGGCGTGGCGACGGTGAACTTAGAGAAACCAGTCGAGGCAGTGCGCGAGCTGGATCGTGCCGTGCGGCAGTTGGGCTTCAAGGCGCTGCGCGTGATTCCTTGGCTGTGGAATCGCCCGCCGAATGACAAGCTGTACTATCCGCTGTACGTAAAGTGCATCGAACTGGATATTCCGTTTTGCACGCAAGTCGGACACACAGGCCCCTTGATGCCGTCTGAACCGGGGCGCCCGATTCCTTACATCGACGAAGTGGCGTTGACATTTCCTGAGTTGCGAATTCTTGGTGGGCACATTGGCTATCCGTGGACGGACGAGATGATCGCGCTGGCCTGGAAACACGAGCACGTGTACATCGATACGAGCGCCTACCTGCCGAAATATTACCCGCCGCAACTCATCCATTTCATGAACACGTACGGCGCGGACAAGGTGCTGTTCGGCACGAACTTCCCAATGCTCTCGCTGGAAAAATGCGCGGCGCAGGCTCGCGAGTTGCCGCTAAAACCGGAAACGATGGCAAAGTTCTTGCGCGAAAATGCCCTGCGCGTTTACAAGCTGGCGTTGTAAGACCGTATAAGGGCCATTTCGCTTGGCGATCGGTGATAAATCTGGCTACACTGACGGACACCCGCCCCGAGCCCTTTCCCGCCCGAGAGTTTCCTCATGCCACGTGGCCATTTGCCTTCTGCTTGGAGCCGTCGCGAGGTTTTGCGTGTCGGCGGCTTGTCGATCCTGGCCGGCGCCGGCAGCCAGGCTGTGCAGGCGGCTACGTCCCGTTCAGGCGCGGGCGATCCGCAGCGGCGTTGCATTTTCATACTGCTGCAGGGCGGACTGAGCCATATCGATCTTTACGACCCAAAGCCACAGGCCAGCGAGCAGATTCGCGGTCCCTTCGGCACGATCGATTCCAGCGTACCGGGGCTGCGGCTGGGCGAGATGCTGCCGCAAACAGCCAAGATCGCGCATCACGTCGCGCTCGTGCGGTCGATGGAACATGATTTCAATAATCATATTGCGGGCACGTACGTCACGCTCACAGGCTCGAACGATCAACGCAATGAGGATCGCGAGGCGCGTGGCGAGGATTTCCCAGGTCCCGGCGCGGTGCTGAACTATCTACAGCGATCGCCGGCCGCGGTGCCCGTGAGTGTGTCGTTGCCCAACTGGTTGAGCATTCCTGGTCCGTCGAATCGTATGCCGGGACAATACGGCGGTTTTTTGGGAAACCTGACCGATCCGTTTTTAATTTCGGGCGATCCGAGCAAAGCCGATTTCAAGCCGCTCGACTTGACGCTGCCTGAGTACGTGCCGCTCGACCGGATGCAGTCTCGCTGGACCCTGCGCGAACAGATCGACGCCACGACCAGGCATTTGGAAAACCAATTGACACAATCGCACGATCGACTGCGTCAAAGCGCGTACGATCTGCTAATCGATCCAGGCTTTCGTGACGCTCTCGATCTTTCGCGCGAGTCGGACGCGATGCGCGACCGGTATGGAAAGACGTCGCTGGGGCAGTCATTGCTGCTTGCCCGGCGCCTGGTCGAGGCGGGCGTCCGCATGGTCTCGTACAACGCCTTCAACCAGTCTTGGGATTCGCACGGCCACATCCAGAACACGTATAAGCATCGAGTGCCCCCCCTCGATCAGGCCTATTCCGCGCTGATCGAAGACCTGGCATCGCGCGGGATGCTCGAGCGGACGATGGTTATCAAGACAGGGGAATTCGGTCGTACGCCGGTCATCAATAAAGAGGCGGGGCGGGATCATTGGCCGAGCGCCTACTCGTGCCTGCTGGCCGGCGGTGGCGTCCGCGGTGGAATTGTACACGGGGCCAGCGATGCCAAAGGCGCTTACGTAACAAGTCAGCCTGTGGCGCCGGCCGACGTGTTGGCCACGATGTGGTCGCATCTGGGGGTCGATCCCACGACCGAACTGCGCGATCGATTCGACCGGCCGATCGTGCTATGCAAGGGGCGCGTACTACACGAGTTGTTATAGGTCTAGGCGGTTTCGGTGCTCACAGAGCACCCTAATTGAGCGGTCAGGCGTCGAGGAACGTCACGTTCGCCGACATCGGATCGCGAGCCTGCCGCGTGCGATTGGCAAGCACCGACGGATCTTCATATCCGAACGAGATGCCACACACGATGCGCAAATCGTCGGAGATCGACAATTCGCGGCGGATGATGCCAGGATAGCTGCTGAGGCTCGCCTGGGCGCAACTCGCCACGCCGCGAGACCACAACGCCAGGAGCAATGTCTGCACATACGCCCCGACATCGAGTGCCACGCGTACGCCAAACGCTTTTTGCATGCAGACAATGGCCACGTGCGGGGCGTCGAAGAGTTCGAAATTGCGCAGCGTGGCTCGCATGCGACCTTCGTAATCGTCGCGGGCGATGCCCATCTCGCGATACATCGTCACCGCGCAATCGACCTGCAGCTTGCGATAGACGCCCGCGAAAGCGTCGAGCGCATCGTCGGCGTCGGGCATTTGCCCCTCCGCCACGGCCTGACATAAAGCAGCCCGCAACCTATCGCGTGCCGGCCCACTGGCGATGAAGACTCGCCACGGCTGCACGTTGCAGTTCGAGGGAGCACGCTGTGCCAGTTCTAACGCTTCGTCCAACACCTGGCGCGGCACCGGCCGATCAGCAAAAAAGCCGCGTACGCTACGCCTCTCACGAATCATCTGGTCAAGGTCGTGCATGAGGATAGCAGTTGGCAGAGGGCTGTAAGCAGTCAGATTGCCTATAGTTTGTATCGTTCTTGCAAAACGCACGCGCTCAACACGTGGGTAAGCAGATAGCTCGCGCCGCTCCGCTTTTGTTCGTCCAGGGTGGGCATGCGGTCAAGTACGCCCAATACGGCCTTGGGGTCATAAAACGGTTGCGATTCAAGTGCCGGCCCACGCAGAGTGTCGTTCATCAACTGGCTAAGCCGACCTGTCTGCTCCAAGCCTGACGGCGGCGCCAGGAACGGATGCTTCTGCCGCCGGTAAATGGTGTCGGTAATGAACGGCTTGGCTGCCTCTCGGAGCACGTATTTCTCGGTCATACCGCGGATCTTCATAGCCACGGGCAGATCACGTACCAGCTCGACCACTTTGTGGTCCAGGAAGGGAACGCGTCCCTCGATCGAGTGCGCCATCTCCATGCGATCTCCCAGCATGTTCAGCAGGTAGTTGGCGAGCATCGTCTTGGTCCACAAGTAGAGCGACTGATTCACAGGCTCGCGCCCGCTGAGCTGCCCGCGCACGTCAAAGCGATTCAGGAATACACGGAAGGGATCGCGATCAGCAAATTCGGACAAGAATTCCGGCCGCAGCAGGCGACGATAGCGCACAGCGTTTGCAGAGCGAACTTCCAGCCACGACGGCACGAAGCCCAATGTGCGCTTTACGCTATCCATCGGCAGCGGCTCGCCGTTGGGCAAGAGGACGCCACGGGAGACCTGATTGCTATCGGTCAGCTCTTTCAGCAGCCGTTCGACCTCGTTGGGATCTTGCCCGGCCGAGTTATACAGCAGCATGTCGCGGCGGAAATGGGCATACCCACCCAGGATCTCATCGGATCCTTCGCCCGTGAGCACGACCTTGAAGCCGTGATCGCGCACCATCTGACTGAGCAGGAATTTGGCCACACCGTGCGGATTGGCCGTCAGCGTCTCGCTGTGCCAGATGGCGTCCGAGAAATTGTCGGCCAGTTGTGTCTGCTTGATCGGCAGCGGATGGAAATTGGCATGTGCGTGCTCGGCCATCTCCTGGGCCACAAATTCCTCGTTGTAGGAATCGACGTCAAAGCAGAGGGTAAAGGCTTCGATCGGATCACTGCGGTGCGCCGCGGCGATGCCCAGCAGGGCACAGCTATCCAGCCCGCCACTCAGGTAGCACCCGACGGGGACGTCGGCTCGCAGGCGAATGCGGACAGCCTCGTCCAGCGTAGCTCGCATGCGCTCAATATGCTCGGCGTCACTGAGCGCGGGACGCGGTTCATCGATGCGCGGATAGTCGAAATCCCAATAACGGACGATTTGCGTGTGTTGCTGCGTGGCCAGCAAATAGCAGCCGGGTGGGACCTGGCGAACGCCCTGGAACAGCGAACGGTCCTGGTCGAAATAGACGTGCGAAATCTGAAAGAATGATTCGTGATCCCACCGCGCCGGGACTCCAGCAGCGAACAAGGCCTTGGCCTCCGAGGCGAAATAGAGCGTGTCGCCGACCTGCGCGTAATACAGCGGCTTGACGCCAAACCGGTCGCGAACGGCCATTAACGTTCCGTTGGCCTCGTCCCACAGGATGATGGCGAACTCGCCACGCAGTTCCTGCAGCGCCGAGGCGCCGTAATCCTCATACAGGTGCAGCGCGATTTCACTGTCGGAATGAGTACGCAGCGTGTGGCCGCGCGCCGTTAGCTCGCGCTGGATGCGTTCGAAATCGTAGAACTCGCCGTTGACGATGATGTGCAGCCGCTCATCTTCGTTGGCGATCGGCTGGTCCCCCGTCTTCAGGTCGATGATGCTCAGACGTGTATGCCCGAGGGCCACCCGACCGTGCGGCGCCACCCAATGCCGTTGACCATCCGGCCCGCGATGGTGCAGGGTTTGCATACCCCGCTCGAGCGCGGGGACCGAAACGGGGCCGCTGCGCGAGAACATGGCAACAATGCCACACATATCCGCCTGACCTTTCCAGAAAGTGCGAGCGAGCGATGCGGCGACCCTGGCTCATTCTACGCGAGCGGCACGGCGGACGTCGCGAGGCGTGAGAAACAAGGCGCACACTAGCGTCAGTCCACCGATCACCACGTAAACGGTTCCCATCATGGCAATCGCGGCGCCCAGCGTGATCCGTCCCTGGTCAACCGCTCCGCCGACCAGAATCGGCCCTCCCGCTCCGGCCATCCATCCCACGAAGTTTGCAACGCCCACAATTGTGCCGCGGCGGGCTGCGGGTACTACGTCGTAAATCGCGGCCCAGATGTTCGAATCGTAGATTCCTTTGCAGAAGCCGAACACGACCATCGCCGCGATCAAAGCGTTGGCAGTGTCCGCGACTCCGCAATAGTAGACCGCCGGGGCACCGACCAACAGGCCTGCCGCCTGTGTCGCGACACGGCCTCCGAGGGCGAACCGCCGCCAGAAATCTGCCAGAAACCCGCCGGCGATGGTACCGGTGACGCTGCCGATCTGAATATAAAACGTGCCCACGATGGCGGCCCGAGTGACCGACATGTCGAAATTCTCGTGCAGGTACGTTGGCATCCAGGTCAAGACACCCCAAGCGACGAAATTCGCGCTGGGAAACACGATCAACAGCACCACGGCCGTGGGAGTTTTGAGCAAATACTGCAGAAAGGCTGCCATCGAGATGGGCTTCGTCTCGACCGGCTGCACGTCAGTATCCCCTTCGAGAATCTCGGCCTGGTTCCTTACCGGTTCACGGATGAACGCCGCGAGAATCAGCCCTAGCACCACGCCAGCCGCTCCAAGAAAGATGAACGGGGTTTGCCAGCCGAACTTTTCCCCCATCCAGCCGCCGATGGCTCCGCCACCGATGATGCCGGCATAAACGCCCGTTTGATGGATGGCCATGGCGCGCGATCGCGTGCTCTTGCCGTGATAGTCACTAACCAAAGACATGGACGCGGGAAAGTAGAACGTCTCGCCCAGACCTTCGGAAGCTCGTACGAAGATGAAGTGCCAGAAGTTGCGGCACACGGCCGTGAAGCCCGTAATCGCGCTCCATACATACAGGCCACTCAGAATCACGAGCTTGCGGCTCATGCGGTCGCCCACCTGGCCGGCAAAGGGGGCCGAAACGGCGTACACGATCATGAACGACGACTTGATCCAGCCCAGCTCATATTTCGAGAAGCCGAACTGCTCCTGCAAAAGCGGAAAAGTGACCGAGATCACTTCGCGATCGGCGTAATTGAAAAAACAGATAAACCACAGCATCCCGACGACCCACCACTTGTAAGATCCGCTGGCGCCCGCCGCTGGTTCAGCCGGCGCTTTCTCAGTGGTGGGTTGATGCACAGGAACAAGGCCTTTCTGGGCGTGGAACGGGATTTGGCGAGCCCCAATAGTAAGGCAACGGCCGGGGAATTGCCAACCGTCGAGGATTCATCTACGGAGGCAACGAGCTGGTGCCGAGTGAGTGAATGCAGCCGAGACGGCTGCACCACAAAAAACTACGACGTTTCAGCGACGTTCATTCTAAAAGTCGCCGATAGCGCCCCATCCAATAGGGCAGCAAGATAAACGTGCCGTCATCGCGGGCCCGGCCGTCGCCCCCATGGTCTAGCTGGTAGGGATCGCCGTTCCATTTCATCACGTGCCGCTCGGCGATCGGCAACACGACATTGCCACGCGCACGCTTGAATCGGTTCGAAAACGTGACCGCTACATCGCGGCGGTGGCTGTTTTTCATACCCCACCGCGTCGTGTCCGGCGGAACCTCGCGGAACCATTCCAGGCAATCGGTCAGGTCGTAATCCTCCGCAGCGATCAGGCCGGCGTCCGGTCGCGCGAGCGGGTCCGTCCAGGTGTTGGCCTGCACGCCCGCCGCGTAAATGAAATTGAAGAACGGGCTTCGCTCGGGTCGCTCGACCAGCCACGTACGTTTCAGGCTGGCCATGTACTTGGCGCGCAAGTCAGGGTCACGTTCGTAGATCACGAGCGGGTAGTAGGCCGTAAACGCCAACTCATCATCGCTGTGATTGGCCATTTCCATCGGCCAGGTGCTCTTTTGCAGGACGGTATTGGTCGCATAGGAGTGGTTCTCGATCAAGTCTTTCGCAGCCGCAGCGTAACGGGGCTTGCCAACGATGTGATCGGCCACTTTCAAGTGCGACAGGATCTCCAGCGAATTCAGGCCACGGTCGCCCAACCGTTTCAAGTCATGATTCAACGCTTCGGGTGCCCAGACACCCCAAGTGGTCGGCTTCCCGGGCGGACCAACGTAATAAAAGCCGTGGTCGATGATGTGGTCCGTAATCCGCGCGACGTAGGCCGAGATTTCCTTTTTTTCCTCCGCGGTCGCCGCAACGTCGTGGTAGATCGAATAGGCGAAGAAATGCCCGTCGACCTCGTCACTCGACGTGTCACCTTTCCACCACCAACGGCCGTCAGCCGATTTGTGCCATTCTCCGCCATGCTTCCACGAATCGTCATCGATCGGCAAAACGCTTCGGGCGACGAAGCCGGGTATCCCCGTAATTCTCTCCAGGAACATCAGGGCCTCGAGCGCAGCCCGTGCGTTCTTCTTCGCTTGCGGATCGCCCGTGGCGCCATAACGAAACGCCTCGGCGGCCACATACAGGCTGGTCCATAGACCGTCGTTGTCGTTGGTCTGTTGCACATATCCAGCCGCCAGATTGCCGGGTTCTTTCAGGTGGATATCGCCGACCAGTCCGAAGCGCAGGTGATGCTTTTGAATGTTGTCGTTGATCTCGGCCATCTTTTGGTCGAGAGTCGTCTCTGACTGCTTGATCCGCGCGACGCCGGCCGAAGTTTTCACGGCGACTTCGTTTGACGTTATCAGGCTCAGTTCCTGCACGTCGTCGGCGGGCAGCCAATGTCGCGAGTGGAAAACGCGCCAGCGCGTTGCCCCGGGCGCAAGCAACGTCAATCCATGCTGAGAACCAACCCAAAGGCTGCCGTCCGAACCCTTCGTGCCTGTCGTTACGTCACTGAACGGGAATGTCGGCTGACCATATTCGATTTCCGCGAGTTGCGCCGCGGAAAGCGTTTCACCCGTCGAGGCTGGAAGCGCCGTTTGGGCAACCGGCTCGGCAACCCACGCCAGATACGTTTCGTCGTGAGCTGCCAGTAGCGCGACGCAGCAGAGCAGGGCATTCATCGATCTAAATCCAACGGGAGGATGTGTGGGCGGGACTTCGGCGGTAATCACGGACAAGCGGGCTATCCGATAACTAGCCGCCGATAGGCCATGTTGCAAGCGAGCGTCGAGGTTATTCCCGCGAAGATCGATGGGTACCGGAAACTTTCCAATTCTGGAAAAACATGGCAATCCAAGGCGCGAAATCCTATGATCGAGAGGCCTCTCATGGATCGCTCGTGTTCATGCAAGGTATTGCGTCTCATTGCACGCCAAACACGAGCCAACTTCCGGCGAACCGATCTGTCCCCTAGCGAGGAGGGTTCTGCGATGCGCGAATCACGGCACGGCTTCGAACGGCGCGATTTCTTGAAGTCAGGCCTGATCGCGGCTGCCGGAACCGCGGCGCTCGGACAACGTCTCGCGACAGCCGCCGCCCCTGCCGAGAAATCGATCGAACTGACCGAGGCGAAACTGCCGTCGAGAAAGTTCGGCAAAACCGGCCACACACTGCCGATCCTGGGCATGGGAGGCTCGGCCATGGTGCGGCTCTTTACGAGTGCCTACGGCGTCGAGTTGCTGCCCGTCGACGATCGCGTTGCGATGGTCCGACACGCCTACGACAGCGGCTTGCGCTACTTCGATACAGCCCGCGTTTATGGCGAGAGCGAATCGATCATGGGTCGCGGATTGAAAGGCGTGCGCGACAATGTTTACCTGGCCACGAAGTGCCACATGACCGATCCCGGCCAGGTGCGCAAGTGCGTCGAGACATCGCTCGAACAGCTCGGCACCGATTACGTCGATTGCGTGCAAATTCACAGTCCGCCCATCGAGCGAGTTGGCTTCGAGGGAGGGATGAAGATCCATGCCGAACTCGCCAAGCTGCGCGATGAGAAGATGCTGCGCTTCATCGGGCTGACAACGCACGTCGCCTTCGAGGACGTGCTGAAGATGATCGGCACCGCCGGATTCGACCAGGTGCTGCTGGCCTATGGTTACTTCCGCCGCGGGATGGATACGATCCTTTCGAACCCGAAGGTTGAATACCGCGACATGTGCCTGGCTAAAGCGGCCGATTTGGGCATGGCGATCGTCGCCATGAAGGTGATGGGGGCGAACATCTTTAGCCACAACTCGAAGAACCTGGTGGCTGACTCCGATCCGGCCGTGCTGGACAAGTTGCCCGCCGCGGCGATCCGCTGGGTGCTGCAGGATCCGCGTATCTCGATGTTGAACATCGGCGTGTCGATGCCCTCGGACATCGATCAGAACCTGGCAACGCTCACTGGCAACCTGGCCTACACGAACGATGATCGCACGTTATTGGCGGAGTTCTCAGCCAAGGCCTACGCTAGTGAAACCGTGCAGAAGATGAAGGTGACGTGAACCGAGCGAGTGCCGCGCGACAAATGCCTCACCCGCGATCTTTTGAATCACGAGAAGCAGATTCTCGACCAGTACACACGTCGCGTCGCGACGCAATCACATCGTGGATAATCGCGTCCAGGTCGTAGCGCAATTGGAAATCGATCGTGCTGCGTAGCCGAGTCAGGTCCGGCACACGGCTGCGAACGTCCTCGAAATCGGCCGAATACGCCTCGGAGTAGCTCTGGAATTGGATGGCGAGCGCCGGATCGATCGCCACCGCTACCCGGCGGGCCAAATCGAGAATCTTCACGGGATGATCGCTGCCGATGTTGAAGACTCTCCCCAACGCCGACGGCATTTCCATCAGGGTGATCACCGCCGCAACGACGTCAGCCACGTGAGCAAAGCAGCGAACCTGCTGGCCATCGTCATGAACCACCAGCGGGCCACCGGCAAGCGCGGCGTTGACCAGTCGCGGGAGCACCATGCCGTAAGCCCCGCTTTGCCGCGGACCGACGACGTTGAAGAATCGCGCGATGACCAGCGGCAGTCCATGCTCACGCGCATAGGCCAGGGCGAGAAATTCGTCGATCGCTTTCGACACGCCGTACGACCAGCGGGCTTTAGTCGTGGGTCCGAAGACCAGGTCGTCCTCCTCGGTCCAACTGGGCCGAGGATTCTTGCCGTACACTTCGCTGGTGCTGGCCAGAAACAACTTGACGGATTCACCCCGATCGTGACGGGCCTTGAGCGCGGCCAGGATCAACTCGGTGGGATAAATATTCGTCTCGATCGTGCGGACCGGGTCCCGTGCGATCAATTGCACTCCCACGGCCGCCGCCAGGTGGTAGACGCTATCGACATCCGCTATTAACCGATGCACCAGTTCGCGATCGGCAACAGAACCGGACACGAAGCGAAACCGTTCTGATTGGCGGGCCGCTGCTAGGTTCGCAGAGTTGCCCGTCGACTCGTCGTCGACAACCGTCACCGTGTCGCCGCGGGCCAGCAGGGAATCGGTCAAATGACTTCCGATAAAACCGGCCCCGCCGGTCACCAAAACCTTCGCCAAAGTCGACCTCACTTAAGTCTTGAGCAAAATCCGTCGGCAGGCTCGGTCACAATGCGGCAGTGAGCCGGGGCGCGTCGATGTACCGTCGCTTCGGATGCCGTTCAACCCACCCTACCGCAGTGGGATGCCGAATGGCGAAGTGACGTCAGGGTAACAGCCCCGTAAGCTTGTGGGACATGGGGTCCGCTCGGAGATTTCACCGTGATTCGTGCCGCCCTCCCACTCTCCAGCTTATCGATCTTTCGCCGCGAAAAGGGGGCTGCCCCCGAATTGTACGGCCCGGCTGCTGGGCTGATACCGTACGATTACTCGGTTGTTGAGCCCGCTGCCAAGGTCACGTCAGCTTTTGGTGCCAGCACCATTGATCCAGCGGCGACGGTTTGTCGGCTCAATACGCCGGTTCTGCGGATGGAGTCCGGCAGTCCGAGCCATCACGAATCGCCGCTTAACTGCCCGAGCGACCGCGCATAGTTCTCGATACCAGCCTGATCGAGTGTTCGTGATGTGGTGCTGAGGGCCGCCTGACTGACGCACCGCGCAGTTTGTCCTAATGCACAGACCGGCATCGTCTACAGCCCGGTGGCCCCCGGACGTTGTTCAACCATCAACCGCGCTTTGCCACCACCAGGGCCGCCGAGCGTTCAAGCCATGCCACGGCACGTCAGTCGACAATGGGAATCGCCGTGAGCGTTCCGGCCTTCGAATCCGGGACCAGGATCCGCCCCTTGTCGTCCAGAACAATGTCGGCCGCAGATTTGAATCCTTCGGCGAAGACTTCTGGTTTTGCGCCGGGCTCGTTGATGCGGAAAACCCGGCCACCGCGCACGTCGCCGATGTAGATTCTGCCCTTCGCGTCTTTGACAACGCCGTCAGCGCCACCAAGACCCGGGGCCAACTCAGTTGCCGCGCCGTTCGCGATTTCCACCCGATAAAGCCGGCCGGATGCAACGTCGGCCAGCAACAGGTGATCCTTTCCATCGGCCAACAGGCCATTCGGCCCTTTGAGACCGGGTGCCGCCTTCGTATCGGTGACGATCGAGACTTCCTTGTTCGGCCGGATTCGATAGACAGCGCCATTGGCGACGAAAGTTCCCGATTCGGAAACAAATACGTCGCCTTCTGGACCAACTTCAATGTCATTCAGAAAGAATGGCTTGACCGGAAATCCGTCAGTGTCGACGAAGACGCTGGCCTCGCCGGCAGCATCAATCCGCCACACCTTCTTCTTGTCGGCAACAAAAAGTTCCTTTCCTTTACGACCAATGCCGCGCGGGTCATTCATTCCCTTGGCAATAACGGTCGCCTTGCCATTCTCAATGGCGACTACCTGGCCATCGTCTTCGGCGTCAGGCTTCCCGGTGATTGTGACGTAGATTCGGCCATCGTCGCCAACCACGGCCGATTCCGGATTATCAAGCCCCTCGGCGAGCAGAATCTTTTCCGCGGCTAGAGTTACGCCGGAAAGACCGAAAGCAAAGACCGTGACGCCGATCGCAAATGCAACGCGTAGCGATCGCAACGTCGTGGTGTACCGCAAAATCATTGATGGATGCTCCCTGAAAAATGGCATGGACAGCAGGCGTCGATGCGGGACCGTAGACCGTGGTTCCCGCTCAGGTATAACGACCTGCGGAACGAGTTTCAATTGTGGCCGCACGATTTCCAGACCCAAATAATGCGGCCCCCTATCTGCACCTTACGGTTCCTCGGAAGAATCCGCGGGCAGTTCACCGGCAAGTTCCGCCCTCCTCGTCAGGTTATTTCCCAATGCAATTCAAGAAGAAGGCATTCTATGAGGACGCCGAAAGGTTTCCCGGCATGGCGGCTTTGAGGTGAGATGGCAGCCCTCCTCATTCGATCAGAGGAGGGTTTGGCGATTCTCGCCATGATCTAACCTGGCTCTCATCATGCGCGAACATTCGGCGGATAAACTTCGGCCCATGTACGGCTGCCCGGCCCATGGATAGCGAGTGACCAATTGCTCGAATCGCGATCCTGGGCAACGCCGTTTCCCGCCTTCGTGACCATGGTGACGCTAGCCAACGAATCTGCCATTCGTTCGAGCCTTCTTCCGCGTCGCTAGAGTCGCGCTTCCTCATTGGCGGCCGCCGATTTGCGTTGCGCCCCTTGCGCTCTAGCTGTGGTGGCATGCGCACGTTCAGTTCTTCCGACTCTCACAGTTGCCAAAAAACCGGGGCTTTGCCCCATCATTTGGCCTAAAAAAGGAATCGTCTAATGACCTGCACCTTTGCTTCGCAACGTACGCTCTTCGCTGCGCCCTTGCACCATCTTATGCTCGGTCTTCTTGCGCTGGTGATCGCTTTCGCCGCGGTTGGGCACGCTTCTGCCACAACCATCTCGCAAATTCCCGGCGGCGCCGCTGCTGCCGCTTCCTTCACGCTCAATAACGTCGAAGTTGTCGGAATACTCGACAGCTTCTCGACCAACAACACGGTGGTTCTCCAGGACTCGACCGGCTCGATCCTCGACTTTCGAATCCCGAACGCCACGTATGTTCCTCAGGTGGGCGACATCATCAACCTCACCGCGAATAACACGCCGTTCCAGGACGGACCAGAGTTGGCCGGCAGTAGCAACACAGCGGTCTCGCTCGTTTCGTCCGGCAATCCCCTCAACATCCCCGTGATCTCCATCCCGCAGTTCAATTCCGCGGTTAACGCATCCGGCAGCGCGACACAGTATGGCGAGGCCATCGTGACGCTCAAAAACGTCCACTTTGCAGCAGGTACTTCCACGACGCTGTCGCAAAATACGTCGTACACGATTACGGATGGACTCAATATTGCGATACTGTACGCGAACAAAAGCTACAGCAATGTGGGCCAGACTCCCTCGACGACCAACGGGTTGGCGCAGCTCAACGCCCTCGGCGGTGGCGGTGCCGCGGCGCTCGACATTACGGGCTTCGTCAGCAACTTCTTCGGAACGGCCGAGTTCTTTCCCCTCTCGGCCACGGCGTCAGTTCCCGAGCCCGCGAGCCTGTCACTGCTCGGCCTGGGCGCGATCGGTTTTCTGGCCTGCAAGGGTCGCACGATCGCCAAGCGAGCGCGGCGGAACTAACAGCAATTCCGGACAGTGCAGGTGCCTACCGCCCGGCCGCTCGTCGGGCCCTCGGTCTCAGCCCGGCTTGACGTCCTAACGAGCCGGCAGATGATCTGAAACCAACCTCTGCTCCGTCGGCGTCGAATTGGCGCTGGCGGGGCAGACTTCATTGCGACGGCCACCGCAAAGAGGAGCGACGGCAGCAAATTGCTGCCGGAATATGCTCGGATCGGAGTCACACAGGCCGTGGCGACCTCGCACTATTCGCAAGTCGCCGCCGAGCACATTGAGCGGCCCATAGAAGCGCTGCACGATCCGGCGCAGCAAGCAGCCGTTTTGGCTCGATCCGAGCAGGAATTCGAACCCTCGACCCCCGAAATTTCTGCGGGAAACGAGGACTTACTAGTCGGTACGACAAGTTCAGCTCCCCGACTAGGACTCGAACCTAGGACTTAGCGGTTAACAGCCGCTCGCTCTACCAACTGAGCTATCGGGGATCAGGAATTTGCAATGGTACTTTATCAGTCAACTTGGGACAAGATTCCCTGGTTAGCCGGGCGGGCCACGGGCGAATCCGCCTATAAAAATCGCTGGACCCGGTCCGGAGACGTCATTAGGATCAGGCCGACGGGTTCCCCGTATTCGCCTCGTACCGAGCTTGACAGCTAATGACCGTCGGATAAATCCGCCCCCTCTCGGAAAAACGCTAGTGAGCGCTTGAGACTCCGGCTGCGCCAGCCCCTCTGGGGCGATCCGTGGCGCCGTCTCGCCGGTTCCGTACTTTTTCGTGCCGCGCCATTGATCGCGCCCATCGATTCGACGGTTTCCGTTCGTCACGATTGCGCCAATTGAGAGGGCGCGGTGCAAGTCGACTGCCCCGCCCGTTGGTAGGCCTGGCTGAATTGTTGCGTTCTTGAACCCTTTTCCTCAAATCCTGGCAGAGCGAGCTCATGCAGAGACCTCAGGCGATCGGCAGGATAATAACGATCGTGATTCCATGCGTGGCCTTGGGCCTGATGCTGGCCAATCGCTTAGACGCGGCGGGACTGGATACAAAGCGAATCAACGGTGACGACGCCGCGACACTATTGGGAACCGGGACCGGGGTGATCGTGGGTATCGTCGACAGCGGCGTCGACGTGAATCACCCCGCGCTTTCCGGCACGGTTAGCGGCGGCCAGCCGCGGCTGGTGGCCGAGGCCAATTTCGTCACGACCGAGCCTACGAATACCGGCGACGACGTTTACGGCCACGGCACCGCAGTCGCGGCGCAGATCATGTCACGAAATTCTTCGCATCTGGCGGTCGCGACGGATGCACGCTACGTCGATGCGAGAGTTCTCGACTCGACCAACAGCTTCTCGTCCGATGCCTGGGTCGTGAACGGAATGGGTTTCGCGGTGGCAAATGGCGCGGACATCATCAATCTCAGCCTGGGCTATTTCAATTCCAATACGTCGGGCAATAGCCGCTTGTCCGAGATGGCCGACTATATCAGCTACGGTCTGCGCATCCCGATCACGGTGTCCGCCGGCAATGCCGGAATTTCATCCAATCCCTTGCCGCAGGGACCGGGAGATGCCTTCAACGTCTTCAGCGTCGGCTCGACCTCGAAGGCGTCTGGCTGGAGCCAGATCGTATCGAGCAGCTCATACGGCCCCACGACCGACGGTCGCGACAAGCCGGATATTTCGGCGCCGGGCGACCTCGTTTCCACAGCGCAAGAGCACACGACCGGTTACAGTCTGTGGAGCGGGACGAGCTTCGCGGCGCCGAATGTCGCTGGTGTGCTGACCGCAGCCATCGGCTACGGGCAAGCCAATGACCTGTCGACCGACCCATTGGTGCTGAAGGCGGCACTGATAAACACGGCCGAAAAAGTCCTCGACCGCAGCGGCAATGCTTGGGCACCCCAGGCGGCCAGTACATCGGCGGGCGTTCTGACGGTGACCAGCCCACTGCAAGCCTCGGCGGGCGCGGGCCAGGTGGATGGCTTGCAATTCGCCAAAGAATACATCGCCGGACAGCACGGTCCGGGAAACGTGCCAAGCGCCGGGTGGGATCTAGACAATGTCGGCACCACGACGCTCGACTGTCACCTGGGAGAACTGCAAGCCGGCAGCAGCCTTTCGACGACGCTCGACTGGATGCGTCACGTTGGCTGGACTGACCTAAACCATAACGGCCTGATCGATTCGTCGGATGCGTTTCCCATTCTCGCGCCGCTGGCTCATTTGAATCTTTACGTCTATCGAGACGGGCAACTGATCGCCGATTCGCTGAGCACGGTCGATGATGTGCAGGCGTTGTTCCTTACGAACGTCGCGGCCGGCGATTACAACATTCGTGTGACGCGCGCCAGCGGCAGCGGCGCGAGCGAAGAATTCGGGCTCGCCTGGACGGCGACGCAGGTGCCTGAGCCTTCGACCCTCGCACTGTTCGCACTCGGTAGTGGGGCGTTATTCGCGCGGCGACGCAAGAAAGACGATCGCACAAGTTGATGGTGATCGAGAGATTTCTGGTCGAGAACAGTTCGCGACTGCCCCGACCTACTGCCCACGCACGTTCGGCAGGGCCGGTCCGCGATAGGTGTCCACCGGCTCGATAGGGCCTGGCGGCCTGCGGCAGGCCAAAGCCTCGGCCGGAAAGCCGAGCGCGTAGAACAGACGGAACTGTGCGCGGTTGAAATCGGCCACGGTGCGATAGTAGTTGACGTATGCCTGTTGCAATTGCTGCAGCGAGGCCACGACTTCCTGTGGCCGATTCACGAGCGTCAGAATATCGTTGAAACGCTGCGTCTGCCCCAGTCCGATCAAGTTTCCGCGATAGGATTCGAGCCCTTGCTTCAGGCCGGTCTCGGCCTGCACAACGCGCATGGTTGCCGAGTCGACGTCGGCCTTGGCCTGGGCCACCTCGGCGGCCACATGATCCTGTGTGTTAAAGAGCTCGATATTGGCCAGCTCGGTTTCGCCACGCTGTTCGCGAACCTTTGCCTGATAGCCGAAGCCCAGGTTGTCGAGCTGCCATACAGCCTGCGCGGCAACATCACCACGGCCGGCCCATTGGTTCAAGCTGCCGTTAGTGCCGGTCGCGTAAATGCCCCCCTGAAAGTAAAAGTCCGGCGTACCGTTGCCTGTCACCAGCAAGCTGGGCATCAGCGGACGTAGTCTTTCGCGTTGCAGTCGAATAATATTCGCGCGGACGATGGCACGACTCGAGGCCAGCTCGGGCCGGTTCATCAACCCAACCACGATCAGGTCATCCACCATCCAGCTTGGCTCGATCAGCGTGACCTGCAAATGATCGGGCTCGAGTGGCACAATCACGGCCGCAGGATCGAGCCGCAAAACGCGCGTCAAATTAGCACTCGACACCCGCCATTGTTGGCGCGCGATTTGGGTTGACTGCTCTAGCTCAGCCTTTAAAGTCCGCGCACGCTCGATCTCGTCCGGCGCCACCAGGCCGCGAGCTAAAGACTCGACCCGGCGGACGACGTCATCGGCCTTGGTCGTGGCATCGGTCATTGCCGAGTACGTGCCACGCGCCATCTGCACGTTGAAGTACGATTCGGCCGTGATTTCGAGCGCCTCGTTGCGGGCCGTTTGCGTATCGATGCGCCGCGCAACCAGCACCTGGCGCGCCGCCAGCGGCTCGAAATAAGCGTCCGCCGTTCCGACACGCAGCACAGCACCGCCGCCGGCGATGAAGGAGTTCGTGCTGTCGACAAGCAGGTTACCATTCGTGTTCTGAATGCCGCCGGTGTGGCGAATGTAAGCGCTACCCGCGTCAAGGTTCGGCAGCCAGAGGACATTTGCCTTTTCCGCTTGTGCCGCCGCGATCTGCACGCGCGCTTGTGCCGCGGCGATCAACAGCGGGCGCCCGTTCGAGAGCCGCAACGCCGTTGCAAGATTGATCGGCAGCGGTCGATCTGATGGGGCAGGTTCGCCGGGTGGAAGGACTTTAGCGGGGCCACGATCCGAAAGCAGCGGGCCGGTCATCACATCAGCCGGGCGCGGCGGAGGATTCGCCGGTATCGACATTGCCCCCACGGGCGGGCCGACCATGCTTTGGGACGGACTGGGCAAACGCGTCGGACCGGGGCCTGTGGCGGACTGGGCGGGGGGTGGCGCCGCTATCGCTTCGGGGGGCGCCGGGCGTTGGGCCAAGCTAACGACCTGGCCCGAAACGCGCGCAGCATCGCAAGTGACCATGGCTAATGCCAGGACGATCATAGCGCAGCACCACCGTCCGAGCTTTCGACAAGGAAATGCCGGACAACAGGCTGGCCGCGCCTCGTGAATTGCCGAGGCGGCCTGGGCCATCGCGAGTTCCTTACGGGTGAATACTAAAAGAGCCAAACAAGCTCGGCACGTACAGGTAACGCACGCTGTCGTTAATCTGCGGGCGGGTGCCTCGCCAGATTTGCGACGTGCTCGGTTGGCCCAAAGGTCAGGACGACCATCATGAAACGAGGGGGGCGCGCACGGGGCGCGATTATTCGGTCTGTGATGTTGGAATCGGACTTGCCGTCGGTTCCGCATGAGCCGGTGGTAGCGGCGGCCTACAGGCGTTTGAACCCGCACGGTCGGCAACTGTTTTCGCAGCTTTCCGCATCCTCACATCCTGAGTGGTACGTTCCTAAGGCTGCTCTGCGGCAGGGATTCGTGCTGGCATCTTGAGATTTGAATCCGGATCATGCCAGTGACCGGATGATAGCGATGCCTGCGCGCGCGAGTTTACCAGCCTCGCTGCGCGGCGATTTAACTGGCTCCTGCCGACTGCCGCTTCGACGTATTCGACTCCTGCCGCTCGAGAAAGGTCCGCCGCGTGAATCCCGTCTTCTTCGCCATGAAGCATCCCATCAGTACCCTGATGCTGGTGGTGGGCCTGGTATGCGGCGGCACGATGGCCCTGAGCCGAATGCGCGTCGATATTTTTCCGCCGCTGAACGAGCCGCGGATTTACGTCTTCTTGCAGTACGGCGGTATGAGCCCCGCCCAGATGGAAGGGTTGATCGTCAACCAGTTCGAACTGCTCTTCCAGTATGTGGACGGCATCAAGGCGATCGAATCGCACAGCATTCAGCAGGTCGCGCTGGTGAAGATGTCGTTCTTTCCCGGCACGGACATGGGAGCGGCCGAAGGCGAAGTCGTGGCCATGGCCAATCGCGCCATGTCGCGCATGCCCCCCGGCACGCTGCCGCCAATGATCATGCGCATGGACGAAGGAAGTGTGCCGGTCGGCTACCTGGTACTAACCAGCGAGACGACCCCACTAGGGCTCGTCGGCGATATCGCGATGAACGTGATTCGTCCGCTGGTGCAATCGAATGTGCCGGGAACTGTGGCCACGGCGCCGTTCGGCCCAAACGTGCGCACGATTCTGGTAAACATCGATCCACAAAAGTTGCAGAGTTACAACCTGACGCCGCAGGATGTCGTCAACTCGTTGATGGCGGGTAACACGATCGTGCCCGCCGGCAACTTGTATATCAAGGACCAGATGCCGCTGGTGCCCAACAACGCACTGGTCGACGATATCCAGGAAATTGGCAAGATTCCGCTTCGATTGGGACAGAATCTGTATGTCCGCGACGTCTCGACGATCGAAGACTCGACCGACGTCAACTACGGTTATGCACTGGTCGACGGCAAGAAGTCGGTCTACCTGCCCATCATCAAGAAAGACACGGCGTCGACATTGACCGTGGCTGCAGACGTGTACAAGTCGTTGCAGATATTCAAAGACGCCGTGCCAAAGGACGTGACCGTCCGCTTCGAGTTCGACGAATCTCCCACGGTTAAGGACGCGATCCGCAGCGTGGCGACCGAAGGCTTCATCGGCGCGACGCTGACCGGCCTGATGATTCTGATCTTTCTGCGCGACGTGCGCAGCGTGGTGGTCGTGGTGCTAAATATTCCCCTCGCACTCACCGGGTCGCTGGCCGGCCTGTGGTTGACCGGCAATACGATCAACATCATGTCGCTGGGCGGCATGGCGCTATCGATCGGCATGTTGGTCGACGAGGCCACGGTCTCGATCGAGAATATTCACGTTCAGATGACAAAGACTAAACGGCTCGCCAGGGCCGTCGAACGTGGCAGCATGCAAACGGCCGTGCCGCGATTGCTGGCGATGCTGTGCATTTTGTCCGTGTTCATCCCGGCGTTCGTCATGGAAGATCCGATCCGATCTCTGTTCATGCCGCTGGCGCTCGCGGTCGGCTTCGCGATGATTTCATCGTACTTGCTCTCCAGCACGCTGGTGCCGATTGTCTGCGTATGGCTTCTTAAGCCGCATGCCGAGCACGAAGAGGGAGAGCCTGAACATAAGAAGGACTGGTTCGATGGGCTGCAGTCACGGTTCGAGAAGCTCGTCAGCCACGTGGTCGAGCATCGCAGGCTGATCGTGCCGGGCTATCTGATTCTTTGCGGATTAGTTCTCGGTCTGGGCGGTATGCAGCTAGGAACCGAGCTCTTTCCGCAAGTCGATTCCGGCGAGTTCGTGCTCCGATACCGGCCCCCCGCGGGATCGAATTTCGAGATCACGCGTCAAATGGGTGTAAAGATCCTGCAAATCATGCAGCAGGACGTCGGAGCCGAGAATATCGATATCAGCCTGGGGTATGCCGGGCAGATCGCGCCGAACTTCGGCATGAACAATATCGTGCTGTTCATGCGCGGCCCGGACGACGGCTGGATGCGGGCGAAATTCCGCGAGGGCGGGGGCGTTAAGCTCGATGCCTTCCGCGAGCGGATGCGCACCGTTTTGCCTGAGAAGATCGTCCCGTTCATGGCAAAGCTACTGGAATCGTACGGCGTCGCGCCGGAAGTGGCCGCGAAACGAGCGAAAGATTGCAGCTTCGGCTTCGAGCCGGGTGATATCGTCAGTGAAGTGATGAGCTTCGGGTCGCCGACGCCGATCGAGGTCGTGGTCGCCAGCCCGAACATTCCGGACGCTATCAAGCATGCCGACCGTGTCCGGGCAGAAATGCAGAAGATTCCCTATCTGCGCGACGTGCAGTTTCACGAGTCACTCGCCTATCCGTCGGTCGAAATCGACATTGATCGCGAAAAGGCTGGCCTGTCGGGCGTGACGGCGCAACAAGTGGGCAACGCCGCGATCGTGGCCACTTCGTCCAGCCGCTTCATCGCACTCAATTACTGGCAAAATCCGAAAACGGGCTTCGATTACCAGGTCGAAGTTCTGGTGCCAACACAGCAAATGACTTCGTCGGACCAGGTCGCCACGCTACCGATCGAACAGGTAACAAACGCCGTCAACCTGATGGTGCGCGACGTCGCCAACATTCGCGAAGGGACGATGATGGAGCAGATCGACCGCATCGCCTCGCAGCGTTACGTCAGCATTACTGCCAACGTCGAAGGCGAAGATATGGGGCGCGCTTCGCGGCAAGTATCCGCAGCGATCAAGGCGGCTGGCGCTCCGCCGCGCGGCGTCCGCGTGATGACCCGCGGCCAGTTCCCCCCGATGGTCGAAATGTTCAAAGGTCTGGGCATCGGACTTTGCATCGCGGTTGTCGTTATTCTGATTTTGTTGACCGCCTATTTCGAATCGCCGCGGCTGGCCATCATTTCGATCAGCGCCGTGCCGGGCGTATTGTCCGGCATCGTGATTATCTTGCTACTCAGCGGCACGACGTTGAACCTGGAATCGTTCATGGGAACGATCATGTGCATCGGCGTCTCGGTGTCGAACTCCGTGATGCTCGTAACCTTCGTTAACGAACATTGGCGCGGCGGCGAGAAGAGTGTGTTGGCCGCCACGAGCGGTGCCGCCGAACGCTTACGGCCGATTATCATGACCGCCTGCGCGATGACCGTGGGCATGATTCCCATGTCATTGGCGCTCGAGGCCGGCAGCCAAATGCAGGCACCGCTGGGCCGAGCCGTCATCGGCGGTTTGGTCTGCTCGACCTTCGCCACATTGCTGGTAGTACCGGCGATTTTTGTGGTCGTGATGGGCCGCCAGTCGCCACATTCACTCTCGGTACATCCCGACGATCCAGAAAGTCCGCATTATGATCCGCAAGCATAAATCCGCACACCAGACGAACATCTTGTCCCCTCTCCCTCTGGGAGCGTCAGGCGTGAGCGCTACGCGCGATATCCCTCTCCCTCTGGGAGAGGGCAGGGTGAGGGGCACGCGCACAGCTGCGGCCGCACTTGCGCTACTGCTATCCGTATCGCTCACCGGCTGCGGGCGCCATGCCAAGAGCGATGCCGAGGTCATCTCAGACATTCCCACGGTGAAACTGGTGCATGCGGAAAGTCGCGATCTTTCGCGCGCCGTCGGCCAGCCGTCATTCATTGATTCCTACGAGCAAACGGCGATCTATGCCAAGCTGCCGGCCTACATCCAGAAGTGGAATTCCGATATCGGCGATCGCGTCAAGGAAGGGGACCTGCTGGCAACGCTCTACATTCCCGAGCTGGAACAGGAATGGAACCTGAAAAAGGCGCAGGTCACGATGGATACGGCTCTGGTCGCCCAGGCGAAACGACTGGTCGACGTGGCGGCTGGCAATCTGAAAGCGGCCGACGCCAAGATTCTCGAAACGCGGGCTGACGTCGGCAAGTTCGAAGCGCTTGTCAAACGATGGGATTCGGAAGTCGGGCGGCAAGTCAAAATGGTTGACGAACGCGTGCTCGATCAGCAGATTCTGGGAGAATCGCGCCGCCAGTTCGAATCGAGTGTCGCCTCGAAGGATGCCGCTGATGCGGCAGTGCAAACGGCCGAAGCGATCGACGTGGCCCGTGCGGCGGATCTAGAGAAGTCGAAGGTCGATGTCGAAGTGGCGGACGCACGGCTCTCGGTCGCCAAAGCCGATGCCGAACGGGTTGCCGCGCTGTACAGCTATACGAAGCTGATCGCCCCCTATCCGAGCATTGTTGTGTTGCGCAACGCAAACACAGGGGATTTTGTGTTGCCGGCCACGGGCGATCCATCGGCGTCGGGCCGTACGATCGATCAATCGGCCGCTCGTGGCACACCGATCTACGTTCTTGCTCGCACGGACGTAGTTCGCATTTACGTCGACGTGCCCGAGTCCGAGGCGAATTACATCGTCAGCGAAGTCGACAAAAAGGCCGGCGACCCACGCCCGCTAAGCAAGGCCTCGGTGCGCATCGCGGCCTTTCAAAACGACGATATCCCGGCGACGGTCACGCGAAGCTCGTGGGCATTGAATATGAAAAGCCGTACGCTGCGAGCGGAAATTGATTTACACAATCCCGACGCCCGCTTGCTGCCGGGCATGTACGCCTATGGCACGGTGATGATCGAACGACCAAAAACCATGTCGCTGCCGCAATCGACAATCGTCGAGAATGGCAACCAGCAATGCTGCTTCTTGTATATCGACGGCAAGTCGGTGCGGACCCCGCTGCAGATCGGCTTGCGAGCCGGCGACTTGGTCGAAGTTCTGAAAAAGCAGCACGCCGGTGCATGGGTCGATTTCGACACCAAAGACCAGGTCATCGAAGGCGACCTCACCGAATTAGTCGACGGCGGCGAAGTAAAAATTGCCACGGCAAAATAGATCGGCCGTTTGAGAACACTGCTACCCTCGAAACCCCTCTCCTTCTGGGCCCTCTTGGGGAGGGCAGGGTGAGGGCGAAGTAAAGAAACGGCCCGCGCCCAGCCAAGCACCCCTGGCCCAGATATCGCGCACGAAATCCAGGCGTGCCCGTCGCGCTACCCCCTCTCCGAACTTATCTCTCACGGGGGAGAGGAATCGATGTGAGCAAGCCGCGGCACTGGCGGGAGCGCCCTCTTACTGGCTCTCACTTCGCAGCTTGTGCCTCGGCCGCGACAGGCGCCTTCAGATACTTATCGAACCACTCGCCCAGCGTGACGAAGTCTGCCAGGATCGTGGGCCAGCCGTGGCCGCCCCCTTTCTTGACGACTAGCTCGACCGGCACGCCCGTCTCCTTCAGCTTTGCCACCATCAGTTCAGACTGCTGCAGCGGCACAAGCTCGTCGGCGTCACCATGAATGATAAGTACCGGCGGATCATCCTTGGTCACGTAATAGATGGGCGAGATTTCCTTGACGATCCGTTCGCGCGTTTCCATGTCGACCGGCTTGAATAGCTTGGTGCCTGCCTCTTGCTCGTGAAAATCGAACGGAGCTTTGAACTGGTGATTCGGCTCGATGCCCAGCACCTTTTCTCCAAGCTTGCCATAGTTCAAGAAATCCGTTGGCGGGAAGAAGCAGGCCACGGCTTGCACCCGGCTCGACGCGCGATCGACGGGATCCTTCGCCTTCGGATTGCCGGTCTCTCCGGCGCACCCCATCATCAACGACAGGTGCCCACCGGCCGACGCGCCGCTAATGCCGATGCGATTCGGATCGATTTGAAAGTCATCGGCCTTGGTGCGAATGTAACGCACTGCGCGATGCAGGTCGGCCACGCATTCTGGTATCGTGAACTTCGGCTGGCTGCCGTGTACCACGGCGAAGACCGTGTAGCCCCGCTTCATCAAATCGAAGACAAAAATCGGCTGGATCTGATCTTTGCTCGAAACCCAGCCGCCGCTCATCACCAGTACCACTGCCGCACCGTTCGACTCTTTTGGCGTGAACACGTCCATCGTGAGAGCCATGCCGAACTTGCGCCCATAGATGACGTCTTGCTGCCGCTCGTAGGCATAACCCGCGGCATCTGCATGGGACGCCGCGAGCAGGCACAGGCACGAGCAAACGGTCGAGAGCAGGAAGAATTTCTTCATGGCCGTAAGAGATCCTCGAAGGCGGCGGGATGCGGATCGCGGGCTGCCACGGGCTGCTGCACCGTGGGCGGGGCATTTGCCCGGACACCATTCCGTTGTAATCGCCGCCGGCGCAATCGTCTACAGAAGGTCTTCGCGCGTGGGATCGGAAACTGCTTCGCGACCGGCCGATTTAGTAAGAATTCGCCGCCGCAGACCGGGCCTTCGAGGCCTGCCGGCTAGAACTGCAGGATCGCGTCCATGCCGACCAGGAACTGATAGGTGCGTAGCCCATCGTCGAAGGGCTTAGCCGGACCGCGATAGCTATCCCAGCGAATTTCGGGACGCAGCATGACGTTGTTCATGGGGGTCCAGTTCACACCCCAAGTCCACGAAGCGAAATTGCCGGGTAGCGGAACCTTGTTGGGGTTCGACTGCTCGGTCAGGCCGACGCGGGTGCCGCTCTGATCGCGGAACCATTCGATGCGGGTCCCTATCCGCCATTTGTCGGCCAGCTTGTAATAGAGGTATTGGTCGATGCCGTACCACAGAGCGGTGCCGCCCCCCGGGGCGCCCTGGGCCTGGCTGCCGAGCCATTGATGAAAGACGTATTCCAGTCGGCTCGTCGGCTGTAGATCAACAATGAAGCTGTAACGTGTACGGTTCGTATAGGCGTTCGTGACGTTGGGCAAATTGCCGGGATTGCTGAATTCATCTCCGGTGATGACAGCCAGCGAGCTCCACCACGCCTTGCCCGAGTAGCGAAGATTGCCGAGGAAGTTGCCGTGATTCTGCTGCTGGACGAGGTTGTTCCAGCCGTTGACGATGCCGGCCTGCAACTGCCAATTGCCGCGAACAGCGTTCAACATGCCGCCCCAGTTTGTAAAGGGGCCGGCGAACATGTAGCTGTAAGCGTGCGAGTAAAAGAAGTTGGTCGGTGACTGCACACCTTCGTAGCCAACGACCGTGTAGAAGTGGCCACCTTTGATCGAGGTGTTCTTCGTGCCGATCTCGGCGTAAGCCTGCGGCAGGGCCAGTCCGTCGAACTCGTTTGAGTTCCATCGTGGCGTGCCGTTGGGACTGACTTCCAAGCCGGTTGATTGGGCCAGGTTGTAATCGCCGCCGTAGAGCAGGTCAAAGCGACCGCCGTAAGTCCACGAGCCGTCGGCGGCCATCGGCCGGTCCGCAATCAAGTAGAGCTGATTGAGCTGGCCATTATCGACTTCGGTAGCGTTATAGGGGCCATTGAAATGGCTGTCGGGATTCGAGGTGTTTCCGAGAATACCACCGTCGACCCAGCCGCGCACGCGGATCGGTCCCGATTGAGGGATCAAACGGTTATAGGGATCGCCCCCTGCCTTGATTTGGCACTTCGCACATTGGCACCGTTTGGGGCATCGGGGAGTTGCACAGCCGTCCCCGATCGTGCAGCCGTCATATTCGAGTGCTTCACCGGCGCCAGAAAACGTGCCAACGCCGATGGGTTCGGATTCGACCGCGCCGTCCTGCCAAGCGTTGTCGTCCTCGTTCGGCGGCATGATAACGCCGTCTTCGATCACGTCGGCGACTGCTGCCGGTTCGGGCGGAATTTCACCTGCGAAGTCTTGGCTGGCAGTCGCAGCACCGGCGAGAATGAAACTGCAAAAACCCGCGACGAATATCGCAGGCATACGGCGCATGAACGAGGGCATAGCTAAGCCGCCTCCGTGGGTCTCGGGCGCGGGTGCGCAGGAATCTGCTGACGTTACGAACACCGGCCGGCGGCGAGCTTCGTTGCGGGAAAACGGCTGGCCGCCGGCGTGACGATCATTCGGGTTGTAACGGCAGTATCGGCGGTACCGGTTATCCGGCTGGAATCTGGACGGAAGAAATTCGACCAGCCTGACTCCCGGCTTAAACCGAGAGAACGTTGGTAAACTTTGCGGCCGCGCTAGCATCGTAGCTACGCTCTGCTCGCCGGTTACACCGACATGCCGAAGTCATTGCCGAGCCACACGTCGATCCGGCCGAAGAATCCCCTGATGTCGAAGCAATTTGTTTCTGAGTTGGCCTAAAGGACATGCTGTGATACGGCTCGCCCGATTCCTGATTCTGGCCACGGTTTGCGCAGCTAGCGCAACCCCGTTCGCTGCCAGTGCGCAGGACATCCTGGCGCGCCCCACCGAATTCAATCCACCCGGCATGGAGATGGAGACCGACCGCGATTCTTTCACCCCCGCCACCAGTAGCGTCGGGCGCGGGCGGCTGATGGTCGAATCGTCGTACTCATTCATCGCCAATCGCTCGGTGCCAGACGCCAACAGCGTGCCCGAGTTGCTGATCCGCACCGGAATTACGGATCGCTTCGAGATCCGGCTTGGCTGGAACTACGAATCTGGCGGGCCGACAGGGGCCGTCGCCGGCAGCGACCTAGGGGATGAAGATTTCGGAAGCGAAAAAGAATCGAAAGTTCTCTACGGAATCAAGTACGAAACGACGCAGCAGTCGGGCTGGATCCCCGAAAGCTCAGTGATCATCGAGGGATATACGCCGACGTCGGGACCGTCGAGCTTTTCACGTCTGGTAATGGCCGAAGTCTTTGGCTGGACGTTTCCCAACCGTTGGCAATTGAACACGTCGCTGCGCTACGGCCTGAATAACAACCTGACCGACGACTTCAACCAGTGGGCACCGTCGACGGTTCTGAAAATCCCCCTGAACGACCGTTGGGCCGTGCATGCCGAGTACTTCGGCATCGTCACTTCGAACCGCGATTCATCGATCAGTCAGCAATACATCAGTTTTGGCGGACATGTGCTACTGACGCCGAACTTCGAGCTGGGTGGTCGCTTTGGATTCGGCTTGAACGAACAGACCGCGAGCTTCTTCAACAATATCGGGTTCGGCTGCCGCTTTTAACGCCCGCTGCTTTAGGCGCTCGCCACAAGCTCGCGGATCGGTTCCCCCTCGCCCAGAATGGGTATCGGGCGGCCGGAAAAATTCGGAATCGCGACGCGTGCGGCGTCGATGCCCAAATGCCGGTAGAGCGTGGCCAGGAAGTCGTGAACCCCGAAGCGACGTTCGATCACCTCCTCGCCGCGGCGGTCGGTCGCACCGATGACCTGCCCCGTGCGGATATTCCCACCAGCGAACAGCATGCTATTAGCGGCCGGCCAGTGATCGCGGCCCGGCTGCACGACGCCTTGCGCGGCGCTAGCGACGCCTCCGCCGCTGCTGGCCACGTAAGAGATCCTCGGCGTGCGGCCAAACTCTCCGGTCACGACCACCATTACCCGTTCATGGAGCCCGCGCTCGTAAATGTCCTCGATCAGGGCGGTGACCGCCTGATCGAAAACCGGCAACCGGAACGCCAGCGCGTCGAAGACGTGATGATTTACCGCGTGATCGTCCCAGTTTGCCACGCGGCCGCACAACGGGCCGTCGAACGTCGTGGTGATCAATTCGACCCCCGCCTCGACCAGGCGCCGCGCCATCAGGCATTGCTGCCCCCATGCGTTGCGGCCGTATCGATCGCGGATGTGCGGATCTTCCTGGCTGATGTCAAAGGCCTGCTGTGCGTCGGAACTAGTTAACAGGTTCAAGGCCTGAGCCTCGAACGAATCGATCGCCCGCATGCTGCCCGAGCTGTCGATCGTGCGCTTCAAGCGATCGAACGATTCGCGCAGTCCGACACGGTTGCGCAGATTCGTAGCGTCTTCGGCACTGCGCAGCCCGATATTGGGTACCGCGAAATCGGGATGGCTGGGATCGCCTGTGACACGGAATGGTTCGTAACGTGCTCCCAGGTAAGCGGACCCGGCGATCACGAACCCGTCGTAGCTGGATATGCCGTTTACGCCGACAAAATTCGGGATCTTTCTCGTCGGATCGAACCGCAGATAGTTCGCAACGGTGAGAAAATCAGGGAACTCCGGCTTTGGCTTGTCCTGAGGCGAAGGATCGCCCGTCAGTAACTGCAATGATCCGGCCGGATGGCCGCCGCCTGTATGGGCCATCGAACGCAGAATCGTGAACCGATCCGCGATCGCGGCGTGCCGTGGCAGCAACTCGCCCAATCGGAGACCTGGGACCGTCGTTTCGATGGTGCCAAACGGCCCGCGAAAGTCGCTGCTGGCCTCGGGCTTCGGATCGTACGTCTCCAGATGACTGCAGCCGCCGCGAAGCCAAACGAGGATGACAGCCGTTCGTGGCTGCTTTTCGGCGACCGCGGATGATGCGCGCAATCGCATCAGGCCGGGCAGCGAGAGGCTGCCGAGTCCGGTCAGGCCAAAGCGGAGAAATTCGCGTCGCTGCATGGCGGGCATCGGCGTGGGCGGGAGATTGCTGGCTGGGCCCCCATCTTCGCACAATCACGCTGGCTGCTCAAATCGAAGGCCGGAGCGGCCATCTACGTGAACGATAATCTCGCAAAATCAGGGCGATTCGCTCGCCGGTGGCTCCGGGTTCAGCACGTTGCGCAGCGCCGCACGCAACTGCTCCTCGAAATGGTTGCCACCACCGACGAACAGCCGGGCGACGGTGCCGTCGCGCGCCACGATCACCGTTTGCGGGATTGCGGTGGCGCCGTACTGTTCGGCCACGCGTCCCTGCCGATCCAGCGCAACGGGTACTGAGATCTGCAACTGTTCGAGTGCCGTGCGAATCTGCTCGGGCGTCTCTGAGAGATTCACAGCCACGAGCTTTACCCCTTGATCGGCGAATTCGCGCGTTACCTTGTCGACCTGCGGCATCGCCTGCCGGCAGGGTCCACACCACGAAGCCCAGAAATCGAGGACCATAACGCTGTTGCGCTGTTCGGCCAGAACGAAGCGTGGCCCATCAAGCATGTCGAGCTGAAAATCCGGAGCGGCCTTTCCCACGAGCGGCGAATCCAAACCCGTCGCCTCGCCCCCCTCGCCTTCGCCGTCGGGATTGGCGAGTGGCTCCAACGCGGGTGTGAGCTTCCACTGATGAAACACGAGCGCGGCCGCCGCCTCTTCGATCGTGGTGCCAATCAACAATTCGTCGATCGTGCCGACGTCGACGTGGCAGTTACCCAACAGCTCGCTGGTACCTGAGAGGACCGACCCCGCAAAACGCGTGGCGTAAAAGGTCAGTCGATTGCCGTCCCCCTGCAGCGCTTGGACGCGCATGCCGGCCGGAATCTGTCGCTCGACGATTTCTTCGGCACCGTCGGGATGCAGCCAGATGATGCGCGCAATGCCCTTGCGCGGCAGGGTTTTAGTTTCGAGGCGGACCTCGACCTCAAGTTGTTCGCTATTCATCGAAACCAATCGGCAGCGCAAGTAATCGCCGTCGTCGGAACGAATCAAGTGCGTGGGAGGACTGTCACGCTGCATTCGCGGCACGGTCAACAGTCGTTCTTTTTTTTGCTTTACGATCGATGTCGATTTGGCCTCGGGCATCAGCTCGAGAGCTTGCACCTGGTCATGCGCAACGAACGTGGCATCACTAACCGAGGATTGATACGTAATCCCTCGCTCATCAATCGACAGCACCGTGCCGGGAATCGTGTCACCGCAACGTAGATGCAATACCGCTTCGCCGGCTTTGGGTCGCGGTCCGCCCGAGCCTGGCAGCGTATCGAGTTGCTTCTCCTGGCCGGGGGCGGCGACGGCGCGAGCTGCCAGTCCACCGCCACCAGCGAGTGCTACTGCGCCACCACCAGCCGGTGCTGCGCCAGCTTGACGTGCCTGCGCCTTAGCGGGCGATGGTCGATCACGATACACGATTCGACCCTTCACTTCGGGTGCCAGGGGGCTGCCTGTGTTGCAATGCCGTGGTTGCCAAACAAGGCCGCTCGTGTCGCCGTCGGCCCCCTCGATCAGGCAGCCGCGCAAGAGAGTTCCGTCGACCTCCAACCGCCCTTCGCGACTGGGCAGCGGAATCTCCTTTTCCTGTACCTGGTCGGCCGCCTGACCCTCAAGCGCTGTGAGCGCGTAAAGCGCGTCGAGTGGTGCGGCAATCGGCTCGCGAATGCCTGGGCTTTGCAGCCAAACTTTGCCCTGCTCGATTTTCAGCAGTTGTCCGCTGGCACGTGCGCCGGCGATGAACAGGGCGCTGATCGAACGCGCTCCAGGCTCTGCCGCGCTGGCCACGACAATATCCTGGACCTGGGCTTCGGGAATTCGCTTCTCTCCCTCTTCGGACTGCACGACGAACTGCTTTTGAGTAGCGTCGAACGATGCGACCTGGCCGTAGACAATCGTGCCATCGGTCATGTGCAGCCGCGCTTTCTCGGCGGTGATCGCATGCGGCGCCTCGCCGTTCCAGCGTCCCACGCGAAGCCGCTCGAGCCGAATGTCGCCGCTCTTATTGGTGAGCTGCAGACCGCCGAAGATCTGGGGCTTTCCGGTTGCTACGCGCAGGTCCGCGAGCTTTTCGCCAAACGGCGAAAGGACCATCATCCGCCCGTTCTCCTGGTCGACCAGGATTTGCAGGTGAATGCGACCCGCCCCCGGCTCAATTCGCGTTAGCGCGGTCACGTCGGCCTCGCGTTCCGTCTCGCGCCAGGCCACGATTTTGTTGTCCCACACATCGAGGCGAAAGGCCCGCAAGACGGACTTGGGATCGTCGCCGACGCCGAAGGCCAGGTCGAAATCCGGCTTCTTTTGCCACGACAATTCCACCTCGAAGCGGGCGAGCGCCGGTGTGCCGAAATCACGACGAATCACGGCGCCGATCTCGTCCGAAACGAGATGCCCTCGATCCTCGCGCCAGGCCCCGTTGCTGCCTGAGGTTTTCCAACCATCCACGCCGTTGGGCCCCGCAAAGATCAGCTCGATAGCCCGCAATCGATAAAGGCGTCGCAAGATCGAACGTTCGATGTGTAGTTGCCCCAGCCCCGTCGCGTTGACGGTCAGACCATCGGCGGTGAGCTCAACCAACTCTCCGAACAGCGCGTCACCACCGGCGAGTTCAATGCCGTATTCGCCGGCCGGCTGCGGCAATTGTTCGTTGACCGGAAAATGAACCGTGCGGATCGCGGCCAGAGGAATCTCAAGCGGCCTGGCAAAAACGGGCGATTTCCAGAGTAGCCGATCCGTGGCCTGGGAATCCGCCAATTGCCCGGTCAACGAATCCCGATCGTGGAGATGAATCACCGGCTGCCGCGCCGGACCGGGCACTTCCGCTGCGACGGTTGTCGCGGGTGCGAGGCCCATGACGACCATGGCTATGAGAGCAATGAAAAGTCGGGCGCGATTAGAAGTATCGCCTCGTCTCATTTGCAGTGGCATCACGGTCCCGATTTCTCGTTCGATATGCTGCCGTCGTAACTGTCGGTCGATCATGCTCTAGCGCTCGTAAATCGGTAAGAAACGGTAATTCACGGCCAGCGCGAGCATCGATAGCGAAGTGCCGATCGTAGGTCCGAACTGTCCGCGCACGCTGCCGTCGGCGGCCTGCGCGGTTTTCAACTGGCGAACCAGCAACTTGTTCCACTTTTCCCAGGCATCGACATCGCCCTGGAATAAAGCCTGAGCCTGGTAATAGCGTGTATATTCCGGGTATTGATTCGAATTGCTTTCGATGCGTTGCGTAAGGAATTGCAGCGTGGCCTTGAACTGTGGCAGGTCCTTGCGCCGGGCGACGGAATAAACCAGCGTAGCGATCGACACCCGGGCCAGCGACTCGTCGAATCCGCCGAAGCCGCCGGCATAGGCGACCTGCCCCGCGTCAGAGGTCATTTGAGTGTAGTACTTGATGGCCTTTTCGATCGCTTCGTCAGGAATCTCGATGCCGGCGTTGCGTGCGGCCAGTAGGCCGACCAGCACCGCGCCGCTGACCGAGGTATCCGCGTCGCGGCTGTCCGGCGAATACCGCCATCCGCCGACTTGATTCTTGTTTTGCGCCGTCAGCGCGCCGCGTACGGCCAACTCCAAGGCCTGCCCGATCGTGCGGCGATTCGTTTCTGTGCCTGTCCACAGGTTGCGATCATCGACTGTGCCATACGCTTCGGCCAGTGCCAACGTGGCAAAGCCATGATGGTACATGCTATTGCCCATGATGCCGGTCGAGGCGCTTTGCTGGCTGATGATGCTGCGCAACGCCCGGCGCACGCTGTTGGCGTACAAGCCGAAATTGGGATCTTCGCCCGACGCCAGCAGGACCATCAACGCCATGCCAGTGATGCCGGGTCCCTGTTGGCCGCCCCCTTGCCAGTCGCCCGATTCGGTTTGCGATGTCACGAGGTATTGCAGGCCACGGTCGTAGATTTCGCGCACGTCGCGCGGCACCGACTCGCCAATCTTGATCGTCGGGGGCTGGGCCTGTGCCGTTTCCGATTTCGCCGCGATCATTGCCGCCACGGCAACAACCATCACCATGCCGTGAAGGAACCGAACGCGGAATCGGAGGAGATAGTTCGTCATACGATTATTCTTCGATCAGCCGATAATTCTGCGGCAGTTTCTTCGCTTCTTCGATGGCTTGTTCAACGTCGCCGGCCACGATCAACCCCTGCTTGATGAGCAGCGAGCGAGCATTGCGTGCGGTCGAGACTTGTGCCTCGAGCAAATCCGCCTGTCGCTTGTCCAATTGCGCCCGGATCGATGACTCAGGCAACGTTGCCAATTGATATCGAACGTAGGTATCGTCAAGCGGCCCTCGGATCCGCGGTGGTGGCGTTTCCGTCAACAGCAGGTTGATAAGGGCATCGTGCTGATTACCCGTCATGGGCACGACATCCTCGAGCCCCAATAGCGTGGCTTCGATCGCGGTACGATAATGCTCTCGCTGTCGCTCGACGCAATGAGCCTCGTACTTGGCAAGTTGCTCGGCGTTGAGTGAATTGTGCAAAGTCTTGCCGACGAGTGAACTTTCGCCAAACGGACCGGGATTCAGACGCGATTGGAGCGTCTGTCTATCTTCCGACGACTGGGCCAACTCCGCCCGCCCGCCCCGTGCATTGACCAGGCGACGGCGAAGATCCTCGGCGGAATCAATGATGCGTTTAATGTCGGTCGAGGCGGCCAATCGCAACTTGGTGCGTTCCTCCTCGGATATTTGGCAGGTGCGATCGACCATCGCCAAATATAACTCCATGCGCGTAACCAATTGCGTGTGCGCGGCCGCGATACTGGGAAAGCCCGGCAAGATCACCTGGTCGAACGCGTGCGCGGGGCCCGCTGCCATGCGCGGCTCGAAGATCCTTCCCTCGGCGGCAGCCGCCCCGCCTCCACCGCCATTGGCCCCTTGCACAACATCATCGGGCGCGGCACGAACGACCCCGACTAGCAGGGCCGCCGCAATCGGCATCGAGTTCAGCAGTGCAAGGCACGCGTTTGGCATCGTTCGTTTGCGGATTCGTTCTATCCGATTGAGTTCAGTTGAGATTCACCCATCTGGGTATGCCATTACTACGATTCTACTCGAGCCGGTCGCGTAATATGCGAAATACGGTCTCGCTGGTCGGGTTAGTTTTCGCTCGCTCCTCCCACCACGGATCACGTTGCAGACGCATTGAAGAATGCGACAACGCCCCGAGATCAACCTTCTGCAGGCTATTCCAAACCGAGCGTTGGTCGAAGGTGAGCGTCACGAGATGCCCTTCAGGGATGGCAGGAACATAAGGTGACGGATAGGAGAAATGCAGCCATTTCTCCCAATCGGTCACCCAATAGTCGTTGAGCGAATCACGGATCTCGGCCCGTTGCGCCGCGGTGAGATAGAGAATGTCTTCCAGGCGCGACACGATGACGCCGCTCGCGACTCGCTTCCGATTCGCGATCCGGCGCGCGGCCTCGGCGACGTAGCGGTCGCTGACTTCGACAGCCAGATTCTCTTGCACAGTCCGAGCCAGCCCCTCTCGCAGCACCGAGATTGGTGCAACAACTGTCATGATGCGTTGCCGGTTTCTCCGCTGCTGATCTTGCTGTTTGCGCGATTCAGATCCGCGCATGGCGGCATCCTGCAAAGCCAATTCGGCAGCCGCTTTGATTCGCTGGCGATCACGCGCCGATATGTCTCCGCAAATCTGCCGTACGAATGCCAACTCGCCAATCAACACCGGTTGCAGTTCTCGGGCAATTTGCTGCGCGACCGGGTCGTTCAGCGGCAGTTGCAAGTTGCCAATCGGCTCACCCGCTTGAAGGTTCATGTCTGCATTGACCGGGAATACCGGGGCGGCAACCGCTTTAACAGCCGGTTGCCAACCAATGAGCCCGGTTTGTCGCGCTGGCACGGCCACGGCATCGGCAGGCCTGGCTGGCGGTTCGACAGCGAAAAGTTCGCAATCCGACAAGAACCATGCGATGAGCAGAACGGAGAAATAAAATGTGTGGCAGCGCCGACAGCCAGCGTGACTGACACCCACGCAGAAGCTTGGTTTGTGCGAGTAAAGTACCATGGCGCAAATGGCAACGTTGCTGGTCAATGTTCAAGGTGTCAATGGCGTCGCTACTTCGGCCGGCGCGGCATCTTTGGCAGGTGGCGTCAGCTCGGCAGGCGGTGCAACTTCGTAGGGCGCGGCAACTGCGGCCGGCACGATGTTGGTCACCGGGGTCGAGACTGCTGGCGCGTTGGTCTGCCGGCCTTTCTTCTTTTTTGGGGCATCAGCCTCAAGGGGCGAAATCATCCCTTGCTGAATCAACAACATCTTCGTGCCACGGAAATTGCTCAAGTGGTTCGCCAACGCCTCGTATTGCCGTGCGTTAAGCAATGTCTTGAGCGGCGTAACCGGCGAAGTCGAGAACCGATAGAGAACGTAAGTACCGTTGTTGTCGCTGCTGACCAGTGGTGGCAGTGTATCGTCGAGCAGTCGCTGTGCGATCGCCTTGTGCTGTTCGTCCGTCAGCGGCACCACATTCTCCAGATCAACCAGCGCAGCCTCGATCATGGCTTCGTAATACCGACGAGCGCGCTCCTTCTGTGCGGTCTCGTACGCCGTTAGCTGATCAGGGGTGAGGGTCGCTCGAACCATTTTGCCGAGGAGCGAATTCTCTCCTCCCAGGCCGTGCCCCGCCTTGGTCTGCATCGCCTGAATCTCGGGCCAGAATGTGCCAAACGCATTCTGGTCATCCTTGATCTTTTTGAATCGGGTACAGAGTTCTTCTACCGCGTCGAACAGCCGCCTGAGGTCGCCACGCGCGGCCAGCTCCAGCTTTTGCCGTTGATCGTCGGAAAGCGAGCAAACCCGATCCACCGCGTCGAGATGTAACCCTGCCCGAACCGTGGCTTGCTCGTAGGCGGCGGCGATATTCTGACACCCGGGAAAGATAAATTGTTCGAGGTTCCAGTCCTGAACCATGAATTGGTCGTCACCTTCGGACTCTAGATCCAGAACGACTTCATCGTCCGGCGCGGCGCGCGCAGTGATGTTCGGCAGACCTAACGAGGCCAGCACGAGGACTGCTACGAATCGTCGACTGAGCATCGGCATCGTCACAGACAAGCACCTGATGTGTCGTTTATTCGAAGGCCTTCCGCAACATATTCCAGAACGTCGGGCCCATCGGCTTTGGGCCCCCCCACCATTCGACATCGAGTTGCGCCTGCTGGCCGAAGTTTGCAATTCCGAAGTCGACTTTCTGCAACGATGCCCAGACCGACTTCTGGTCGTCGTTCAAACAGGCTACGTGTTGATCGGCAAACTGCGGAACATAGTTACTTTGATAGCTGCTGCCGTGTAGCCAACTCTCCCATTCAGGCCGCCACGCAGTCGAAATCGACGCCGAAATCTCGCGCCGCTGATCGACCGTGAGATAGAGAAACTGATCGAGCCTCGCCATGACGACGAGAAGCGCGGCGCGCTTTTGCCGGGCGAGTCGCGCAGCCTGCTCGACCGCGTAACGATCGGAGATCGTCGGTTCAACCGTTTCCTTGATCGCCTTCGCTAACGACTGACGGATCCGCGTCGTGGGCACGATAGGACGCGGCTGTAACTTCATGCCGAGCCATTGCACCAAGAAATTAGGCTGCTGCTGCATTTGTTGCTGCGCCTGCTGTTGCTGTTCAACTAGCGCCTTCGCAACGTTAGACAGTGCCAGATCGCCTGCGGCTTTGATTTGTTTGCGCTGCTCCATCGGAATATCGCCGCAGATGAGGCGTGCGAAACTCAATTCCGCGTTTAACGTCGGTCGCCACTGCTCGGTGAACTGTTCCAGCAGATTGTTGGGAGCCTGGACGGCAAAGGCGATCACAGGGTTGCCTTGGATGACTAGCTGAGCTCCTTCCTGATCGTCGACGACTTGCAATTCGGCGACGTCGACCGGCATAAGAAAGTTTTCCATCTCGACCGGCTGCGCGTTTGGTTCATCGGCGCAAGCCGTGCGATCTAGAGCCAGGATGGACGTCAGCGACAAAACCAATATCGCCAGTGTCGCAAGCGTGCGGCTGGCGCCTGCGGAACGATGAATTGCATTCCCCGTCGTCACTCGCAACTTATGCATTGCCATGGCCAGGTCACTCCGAGCCTGACTCGCGTTCCAGGCGATTGAAGTATTCATCGAGGCCTGCGCGGAATTCTTCCGGCAGCGAATTTCCCGATTCGCCCGTCGCCTGCGAGACGCCGCGATCTTCACGGACCTCCTTGTCGTTCATTCCGTTGCCGACCAGCGCCAGGGCCGAATCGTTAGTCGTCCCCTGACCGCCGCCGCCGGGCGATGATCCACCACCGCCACCGCCACGCGGATTGATGCGTTTCGAACGAAGCAAGAGTTCGATTGCCTCGGTCTCGGCCGCGATTGCAGGATTCCCCGTCTCGGGCTGATTCAGAATACCGGACGCTTCGTCCATCACTTGTTTCACCCGGCCCAACAAGGCGATCTCGAAGGCAAAATCTTCCTTGGCATTGGGCAGTTCCTTGATCTGCTCGTTCAGTACCCTGACGCGCTCGGCGAGCTTTTCCTGCGTGACCGAGAGCTTGCTGGCGCGCGTCGCAAATTCCTCGGCTGCGATCGCGGGCTTGGCCTGCTCGGCGACGCGCGTCTCTTCGCGCAAATTCACCTCAGCTTCGAGGATCTTCATCGCTTCCAGGATCAACGACGGTGGCAGGCAACCTTTGGACTTGCAACCCGGACATTGGCCGGCGCAGGCCGGATCGACAAGATTATCCGCCCACCGATCCAGCGTGTCCGACCAGAATTCACATTGGGCCATCGACATGCCGGTTTCGAGCCGGACGTCCTCTCCCAATTGGCGCAAGCTACCGACCGCGTCCTGCTCGCGCATTTCATCGAGCACGGTCTTGAAGCGTTGGAACCGGCGACGCTCGAAATACGCTTGCATGTCGTCCATGATCGTTGACACGTTCTGGCTGCTGGCCGCTTCGACATCGGACAACTCGTGCAGGGTCTTAGCAGGACCGTCGACCGCGCGGCCGCGCATTCCGAAGGTATCGCCGAGTTGATCGCCGATTTTTCCTGCAACAACGTACTGCTCGCGCGAGGCGGCCTTCAGTCGCTTGACGAGTGTGCTCCCTTCCAGGTTCGCCAGCACCTTGTTCAATTCTTCGGCGATCTTCTCGAACTCGGCCAACAAGTCCTTCTGCACGACCACGGCTTCGTCGAGCTTCTCTTCCTCGGGAGTTTTCTTTTCCCCCTCTTCTTTGTCTTTCTTGGGAGGTGTGCTGGCAATCGTCGTGACTGGCAATTTCAAGCTGGGGCGCGACGCCTTCTTGCCGGGCTCGTTGGCGTCGTCTTCCTTGGACGCCGGCTGCTGCGACGACTCCGCGTCTACGACCTTCGGAACCATGGGCTGCGGCTTTTGCGGCTCGGGAGCGGCAGCTGGTTTGCCTTGCGGCGTAAGGTGAACGTTTCCGGCCGTCGGCGGCGACTGTGTGGCGGCCTTGGCCAATGTGCCCTGCGCCTGCGCAGACTGCTTCAATAGATCCGCGACGTTCGGCATGCGGTTGGCCGAAATGTCCTTGAGGATTTGCAGCATCTCACCCCACTTTTCTAAGTGGCCCACGCCGAACTCGGGATTCCGCATGGCTTGCCGCACCAGGTCCTCACCGCTGCCGACCAGACCCGTCAATCGCCGGCCGTTGGCACGCTCGGCGGCGGCCTGATTCTCGATTTGGCGGCGCGTCTCAAGCGTGTCGAGCTCCTCGGGCGGCAGCGCTCGCAATTGCTCGTTCGTGTGGTGCAATTGCAATTCGCGATCCCGCACCTCCAGCGATTGGCGATGCCACTTGCTCAACTGCTCGGTAAGCCAGACGTAATGCTGCTCGGCCGACAGCACGTACAAGACAAAAGTCGGAGAGTACACTCGCTCTCGATTCGGCAGATAGTCCTCGGCAAATAAGCGCACCGCGAGAGGTTGTGGTTCGATCTCCAGAGAATCGGCGCAAAACGTACCGGCGACGTCGAGAAATTCCTTGTCGTTGCCGCCCGCGGCCAGCGTCCGCTCTCCTTTCGCCACGTGGGCCGCGGCGTTCTGATCCATTCCTTCCCACTCGATGCCGACGAGCTTGATGCCAAAGTCGTCGATCGTGCGGACTTTGAAAGCCAGTGCTTCCGAAGCCAGCACCACTTTCTGGCGCGGCAAATCATCGCAAGCCAACGACGGCGGATCGTCATCTCGTGCCGTGATGGCAATGTTAAAGGGCTCGCGCCCCGCAAGGCCGAACTCGTCTTGCCATTGGAAGGAGAGCGTGCGCGTCTCGTCGATGTTGACGGGCGCTGTCGTCAGTGATGGGCCCGATGGAGCGGCGGGCTGCTCGTCAACTGTCGCGCTTTTCAGGTCGCGATTGGCCGTAATGGCGAAGGTCGCCGTGCTGCCGCGCACCAGCGTAATCGCGCCACCGCGGACGTCTTTGTTCTGAACTTCAGGCCGGCCGAGGTATACCGGCAGTCTGATCTCGCCCGTCACGGCTGAAAGTTCCGGCCGCAGCATCGGCACCAGCTCGACGGTTTGCCGGGCGTCACCGATGCGCACCTGCAGTGTGTCCGCCGCGATCTGGGACGGCAGCTCAAATTCGTATACGCCGTCACGTAGCTCGGCTTCCACCGCCGGTTGATTTCCGAGTTGCACGGTACCGCGGTCAGGATCCCGGCGCGAATCTTCTCGCAAGCGAACGGGGATCGTCACCGGCTCGCCATGAGGGACAATCAGCGTCGCCGGCAATTCTTCGAGCGCCGTGAACGTATAGCGTGGCACAGGACGCCAGGGTGCGACAAATCGGGCCCAGGCATTCATCGCGGCCGACGGGAACAAGACGAACAGGATGACGGCCATGCCCAGCGGCGCCGCGGCGGCAAAAGCCCAGGCCCGATGGCGCGGATGGGGTACCGCATCGTTGAAATCTCGCTTGGCGGCTTCTTGTGCGACCTGCTGAATCGCCGCTTCGCACAAGGCACGCGAACGATGTTGCTCGAAATCGTTGCGCACCAGCTCGATGACGCCCAACATCTGGTCGCCCATGCTCGGATAGCGCCGGCTCAACAGCCTTGCCAATTGTTGCAACTGCCGCTGCCGCCAAATCCAGCGATGGAAATAAACCGGCACCACACCGCAGGCGGCAATGGCGACGCAAAATGTCACCACGCGGGCCCAGCCCGGCGTGTCGATAAGGCGATCCAGCACAAACAGCGTCAGGTACGAGATAAGGATGCCGAAGATGGCGCCGCCCAGGGCCTCGATCGATTTAACGACCCACACGCGCCGTCGGTAATCGTAAAGCTGCGTTTCCAACGAGCCTGGCAATTCGAGCCTGTTACCTGCCTGGAGCATGCTCATATCGGCCGTGCCTTCCGTAAGAGTCCGTTCTGCCCAAAATTACTTATTGTGTAAATTGCTCTGACCGCCGGGCAATTGTTCTTACACCAACCCAACGGCTTTTCGTCCGATCCAGAAAACTCCCAACAGAGTCACCAACAATCCCATCACCGCCGGATGACACCATAATTGCACGCGACGCACCGAGGCCGGCGGATCGGGTAGTGCCGCCAACGAGGCAACTACCTCGTCCAAGCGGTCGGGACGAATCACTTTGCCGCGCGTGACGCGGGCGATCTCTTCCAACACTTCTGGACGCGCCGCACGGCCGATGCGCTCGACCTGTGTGCCTTGTACGAAGAACGACGCGTCGAGCGTGGCGCCGGTTTGCTGACAGGCGAGTGTGACTTCGTGCTTGCCGGGCTCGTGCGCCGTGTAGCGCGCGGCAAACTGGCCCCATTCATCTCCGGATGACGTAAACCGCACGACTTCCGATTTGCCCGACGGGGCGATGATGCGCGCCGTGACGTCGCCGTGCGTAAGTGGCTCGCCGCTGCGTTCGGCGACATTCGCCGACAGCGCGATCGTTTGCCGGACTTGCGGCTGCTCGGGTGAGTAGTACATCCGCATCGTCTCGCCCTTCGCCATGTTCCGCTGATACGCCATCCAGCGTACCACCTGACCCCAGAACCTGTAATGATACTTGTCTTCTACACCTTTTCTCCAGCGCCAAGCGCCGTCTGTTCCCATGAAAAGCACTTTTCCTGCGCCGAAAGTTCTTGTCACCAAGAGCGGGAGCCGGCCGAATTCGTTGGCCGCATCTTTATGGACGCACAGTACTTCCGAGCCAGCCTTGGCCCGCTTAACGGCCGCGTACCACTGAAAGCCGGGCAGATTCTCCCAGACATCGGTATTGTCATCCTGCGTGTCCGCCAGCTTCGTAAGCAAGCTGCGGCGACCGGTTTCGGTCAGTTCCAGGGTGCTGGCCGTGCGCGAGCCCCAGCCGCCGGGCTGGGCCGGATCGAGAACCACGGGAGACAGATCTCCCAGCTCACTATCAACGAGCGAGTTTTGCCGCCCCTGCCAGCCAGGCATAAAGACCAGGCCGCTGGCCTGATGCTCGACGATCCCTTTCAACAGGCGACAATCTTCGCTCGTAAGTTGCCCCTCCTCAATGCCGACATCCCCGAGAAAAACAACGTCAAACTTCGAAAGCTCATCCAAGCCTTGAGGAAACTGCTTGATGTAATCCTTGTTACCACCGCCGACCTTGTTCAGCCCGGGATGAAATAGCAGGCAAGAAAGCTCCACGCCGGGATCGCGCGATAGTGCATTACGAAGGTAACGGTATTCCCAACGCGGAATCGATTCGACCAGCAGCACCCGCAGCTTTTCCTCGCGAATCGAAATCGGCGCCACCAAACGATTGTTATCCGTCAGCAACTCATCCTCTTGCACGGGCACGTCGATCGCTAGCGTGTAATCACCGACGTTCTTTGGTTTCCAAATCAACCAGTCGCTGGTGCGCCCCATCGGCGCGATGCGCAACTCTTTGGAAACTTCTTCGCCGTCCGAGGTTTTCAGCACGACGGTCGTTATCTGCTCGCGAGGCAGGGTGCTTTCGATCGTAAAGGGGATTCGCACCGACTTGCCGGCAATGCCAAACGTCGGCGCATCGAGCGTCAGGAGTTCGACATCGGGCAATCGCGCGGCACTGCCAACCGGCACGACGAACACCGGCACCTCTTGCAATCGCAGGGCCGTGGCTGCCTGCACCGGAGGCTGCCCTTCGTTCCAATCGCCGTCCGAGGCCAGAACGATGCCGCGCAGGTTGCGATAGCGGTCGATGGACGTCATGAGCGGTTCGTACAGATTCGTACCGTGCGCCGTCTCGGCCGGTGAAATGACCTGCACTTCGACGGCCAGCCGATCGCGCAGGGAATCCCAGAACGTGTTGTCGGCGAGCGGCGCGATCGCCTCGCGCCGTGTCGAGATCGATGTCGGCGATGCAGCCGCACCAGACACGTCCCGCGTGTCCATGCTCGTCGAGGCGTCGCAAAACACGGCAATCGTCGGCTTTTCGTCAGGACGGTACTCTTCGACCCATTCTGGTTGATTGAACAATATCGCCACGAGCATCACCAAGGCCAGCCGCAATAACTCAAGCAACCCGTAGTCGCGCCGATAACCGCTGCGCCGCCAGGCAATGAAACTGAGCACCGATGTGCCCGCCACGACGACAATCGCGGCAAAGACCGACCACGGTAGCCAGAGGAACGTCAAGGAATGGGAAGCGGTCATCGGCCGGCTCCCGCACTTGATGTCGCCTTGGGCAAGCAGAGCGCCGCTTCGAGAACCAGCGCTACGAGCATCGTGCCCAAGAACGCGCGCCAGATTTCCTGCACCAACGAGCCGACATTCCCTGCTTCGTCATCGACGCGCGCGTAGTTCAGACCGTGAAACAGTTCGGCCACACGTTCATCGCTCATGATTTTTGCATCATCCTCAGCCGATGGACGATTTACGGCCAGCAGCCGATCGTGATCGCGATAAACGCCACGCTGATAGGCGGCCTCGGTCGAAAGCCCCTGATCTGTGTCCACAACGCGCGTCCACGACGTTGGGTCTTCGCCGTCGGGCTGTCCGGCATTGAGTTGTCTCACTTGGGCAAGAACGTCGGCTCCCGCCGCTAAGGTGCGCTGTACGAACGCATAGAGCACAACGCCGCTGGTGGCCAACGACGAGTCGACCGGCGAAGGGGTCGTCGCCCAGAAGTAAACGCCACCGCGTTTCGTAGGGGCCCGCGCCAAGAGTCGGGCGCCGCCTCGCAATGTGGCCAAGGTGGTCGCTTCGCCTGTCAGACCACAATAGCGCGACACCTCTAATTGCCCGACCGGCAACGCGGCGCCGCTGAGAGTGCGGGCCAGAACATCCTCGTCGCTGCGCCAGGTTTCTATGGGCACGTGGTCGTTATCCACGACCCACGATTGCCAACGCATGCCGAAGAATTCCTCACTGCCTGGATTCGCCGGTGGGAAGAAAACTATTTGCCCGCCTCGCTCGACGAAGTTTTGCAGCATCGTTGCGGTCGGGCCTGTCGGCAGCGGCGCTTGCCAGATCAACAGCGCCGTTTGGTCCCAATCGACGGTGGAAAGTTGGCCGAAGTCGATCGTTTGACCGCTGCATTCCAGGCCAGGCTCGGGAGCGATCGCGGTGGCAAGCGCCAAAGGTCGTTCAACGCGAGCATCTTCGCAAAGAATCACAGCCCGGCGAGGAGGCGGCTTATCGAATACGAAATAAAAATCATCGTCGGCCGGATTCGAATCCGTCGGGATCGAAACCTTACCCCGGCCACGCTGACGCGAGCGCTCGAGCGGAATCTGATGGTCCTTCAGCTCCGTCACCGGACTCGATAGTTCGACCGGCACCACGGAACGAGCACCTTCGATCTCGAACTGGACTGGCAGCGTGACCTTGTCCGTGGCCCCTTCTTCACGTTGTATCTTCAAGGAGACGAGCAGTTCAGCCCCGTCGTCGTTCTCTTGCCGTCGCACGTCCGTGACGCGCACCGCGACGTTCGCCTTAGCGGTCTGCGGGTAAGCGAGCAAATGAAACCGCACGCCTTGCGGCATTTCGGTAAACGCCTTGCGTAAGGTCGACCAGCGATTGCTCTCCGGCGCCCAGTCGTTGTCACGCAAATCCGAACAGATCCAGATTTCGGTTTGTCCCGTGTGATTCTCTTGGATGTAGCGATAGGCGGCTTGTAGCATGCCCGGCAGATCGGCCGGCGCACTTGTCGGACTCGATTCGGGCGCGCTTTCCAATGCGGACGGCGTAGCCAATTCTCGCGGCTGATCCGTGGCGCTATCGATCAACACCCAGCGGTCCGAGCGCAGCGTTTGCAACGCACGGGCGAGTTGGCCGCGCCCCGTCTCGAGCTTCGACTGTCCCGCCACACCACGCTGCTGCATGCTGGGAGAACGATCCAATAGGATGATCGTCGTATCGGCGCGACCGCCGGCAGCCAGTCCCAACATGCCGCTGGCCAGCGGACGGCTGACGGCCAAGATCAATCCCGCGACCGCTCCCATCCGCGCCAACATGATCAGCCATTGACGCAAGCGCGAATAGCCGCGAGCCATGCGGCGAGCGGCCAGCAGGAACATCATGGCCGCCCACTGAATCGTCTGAAAGCGGCGCTGATTCACCATGTGAATGATGATTGGCAGGGAAATCAGCGGCAGCGCCGCCAAGAGCCACGGTTGCAGAAAGCTCAACGCCGCCCCCTGGCCGCGGCACGGCTTACCAGGAAACGGACGAGAACTTGTTCGTAATCGTCGGCCAGTGAGACGCGTTGATAGTCCACGGCCGATTCGAGCACGACCTGCTTCAGGTCCGCCAGATACTGATGCAGCGCTTTTTGATAACGGTCGACGATGTCGGTCGGCTCAGCAAAAATCGCCGGGCCCCCTTCCATGTCGAGAAAGCGCATGGGCCGCCGAAAGTTGAAGTCGAGTTCCAGCGGATCGAGCAAGTGGAACACCGCCACATCGTGATGGCGAAAGCGCAGATGCTGGAAGCAACTATTGAGAATCGCCGGTTCTACGAATAGGTCCGAAATAATCACTACCAAAGCCCGCTGGCGGATTGTCTCGGCCAGTTCGTGCAGCGTGGCGGCCAATTGCGTATCGCCACGTGGCCGCATCCCTTCGAGCATGTCGAGCACCAGTCGCAGGTGGGCGGCATTGCGTTTGGGGGGCAGGTTGCGAACGATATTCTGCGCTACACAGGCCAGCCCGACCGCATCTCCTTGTTGGCACGCCAGGTAACCAATCGTGCCGGCCAGGCGTCGCGCGTATTCGATCTTCGTGACACCGGTCGAGCCGAAGCCCATCGAGCCTGACGTGTCGATGACGAAGCAACAGCGCAAATTCGTATCGGCCTCGAACTCCTTGACATAAAACCGGTCCGAGCGGCCATAAGCGCGCCAATCGAGCCGGCGCAGATCGTCACCGGGGACGTATTTGCGGTATTCGGCGAACTCGACGCTTGCGCCGCGGTGCGGACTGGCGTGTCGACCCGAGACGTTCCCCTGCATGGGGCGACGCGCAAACAATGGCATGCCCGCCAGACGCGAGAGAACTTGCGCGTCGAGAAAACTGCGCGCTTGACGGTCCGAAAGCATACGCCACCGTGCGGGTGCATTGTGGTCGCACCGACTGGCCCCGTGGGGCTGTAATTATTGCGACTTCACTATTCCGTAATTCGAAATCTACTCGTCGGCCGTCGTTTCTTCGATCAAGCGCCGCACGATATGCTTCGCGTCGAGACCTTCGGCCTGAGCCGCGAACGTCGTGATCACGCGATGCGTCAGTACCGGCAAGGCGACTTCGTGGATATCTTCCAGCCGCACCATGTAACTGCCGTGTAAAGCAGCGCGGGCTTTCGCCCCCAAGATCAAATACTGCACAGCCCGAGGCCCTGCGCCCCAGGCGACGAAGGGCTTGATCCAATCCGGCGCCGCGGTGCCGCGCGGCCGCGTTTTGCGCACCAGGCGCGCCGCGTATTGATAAATATGATCCGGTACCGGCACGCGACGAACTAGCTGCTGATGCTCGATGATTTCGGTCGCCGTCAGGATGTGATCGAGGGTCGGCAGGGCATCGCCCGTCGTGGTTCGTGCAATCAATACCTCTTCGGCTTCCGAAGGATAGTCGAGTTCGACCAGAAACATGAACCGATCGAGCTGTGCCTCGGGAAGTGGGTACGTTCCTTCCTGCTCGACCGGGTTTTGCGTGGCGAGCACGAAGAATGGCGAATCCAATTGAAACGTCTTGCCGACGACCGTTACCTTATGCTCTTGCATCGCTTCGAGCATCGCGGCTTGCGTCTTGGGCGGAGCACGATTGATCTCGTCGGCCAGCACAATGTTGGCAAACACCGGGCCCGACACAAAATGAAATTCACGCCGGCCGTCTGTGCCATCCTGCAGAATGTCAGTACCGGTGATGTCCATCGGCATCAGGTCAGGCGTGAACTGGATGCGGCTGTAGCGCAGCGACATTGTCTCCGCGACCTTGCTCACGAGCAGCGTCTTAGCGAGGCCCGGCACCCCCATCAGCAGACAGTGCCCGCGCGCGAACAGGCAGATCGACAACCGCTCGATCGTATCGTGCTGGCCAATAATGACTCGGCCTAATTCGTCGCGCAGCCGGCGATAGACATCGCGCAGCCGGTCAATGGCTTGGACGTCATTGTCGTCGAGGTTCGACGTGGAGGGGGATTCGGAAAGCTGTGCCATCTCTTTGTTCCGAGGTAGAGGTGCAGCAGTGTCATGACAACCGCGAATTTTACGAACGACTCCGGACCTGCCCCCTTAATGAGTTAATTTCCGGTTGGCGTTCTGCGACTCAATGTGTCGCGAAACGTCGCGGCAGAACCAGCCCTGGATCCCTTATTAGCTGCTGAAGAATCACCATACCACAGGAGCCGTGAGGAGGGAAATTTGCGGGGCAAATGGCATAGAGGGACGGTTTCCCCCCGCCGGCGGAGGACTACTGAAAGCGCCACCAGCCGCGATCGTGCGGCGTGAGCTGCACCGCTGAGCTTATTCCAACCGTGGTCCCTCGCGCCGCAGGTCCTCGCTCTGCGCCTCGGGCATTTCCAGCAATTCCATGGGTGGGCCGTCCAAAGCATTCGCAATATCCGCGTCGGTCAAGCGATAGACCAGGATCGAATAGCCGATTTCGTCGTCTGGCTCGCGCTGGCGCAGGAAACTGGCTAGCCGGCTGAAGCGTGCCGCTTCGTACATCCTGAACATGTCCTGCCACTCGTCCGGTGAAGCAATCGTCGACAATTGCTGTTGCCCCTCGGCCGTGGCCGACAGTTGGCGATAAACATCGACGTTTTTCCGCAGGTTCTGATACCGCGTTTCGAACTCTTCATTCCACCGGCCGGGCATCAGAAGCACGATGCCTGGCAGCACCGTTGCGCTGACGAGATACGTACCGCCGGTCAGCGGCTCGGGAACGTGAGGCTCCCACTTCTCCGGGAACGATGGCAAACGCTTAGCCTGAATTCCGTAGTAGCTCGGCGGTGGTGCACCGTAGAATCCGAAGTACAGCTGCTGCGTATCGCGCGCATCAATCGGATGCGCGTCGAGCCATGCTTTGACACCCTTCAGATCCTGGCTCCAATCGAGCGAACTATCGACCAGGTGCCGGTATCCGTTCCACGGACCACCGACCAAAGGATTGAAGTACGCCAGATAATTCGGCCAAATCCACAGCCCATCGACGACCGACCAAAGCAGGCACACCGCGAGCGCGACGCGCGCAAGCGGGACGAAGCCGCGCCGGCGCACTCGAATCGAAGGTTCAGGGTTTCGCTGCGGCGGGAAGATCCACCAGGCAGCGGCGCCAGCCATGATGAACAGCGCCGGATACGTCGGCAACAAGTGGCGATGCCCAATGTTCAAATGGCTGACCAGCGCAAAGGCCCAATACACAGTAACCAGTGCTACCAGTGGCACTAGCGGGTACAGCCATCCGCCGAAGGACGGCAAGTTCAGAGCTCGCGTCGAATCGGCCAGTTCGGGGGGCGCCACGGCGTTCGACTGTTGCGGAAAACGCCACGCTGCGGCAACGGCCAACGCCAGACATCCCAAAAGCGCCAGCGGCGTCTTGTAAGCGAAACAGTAGGGGAAAAAGCTCAACCAGCCGAAGCGTCGATATTCACCGTTCAAGAATGCACTGCGTGACTCGGAGAAATGCAGCACGTGCGAAAAGCCGTACAGATAACCCTCGGGCAGCAGCCGCCACTCGCGCGCCGCACTCAGTAGCTGATTCGCGATGTTCGATTTTGTTTCTACACCATCCCAGGGAACAGCTACCTCGGCCGGGCCCAGACCGGGGTTAAGCATTTCGTAGCGAAAACCGTACGACGCCCAGATCGTCCCCGCTACGCCTACGATCAGCACGGGAACAAGGCTTGCGAACATGGCAACCTGCCGCAACCGCCCCGAGATCGCACGTCCCGTTCCGAATTCAATTCTCAACGGCGCGGCATTCAACAGCCGCACGGCCACGATCAAGCCACCGATGGGGACGATCATCGGCGCGGCGAATTTCGACAGGAACAATCCGGAGAGCACGAACCAACAAGCCGCCAACGATACGGCCGACACGCGATGCACGAGCCTCCACAAGGCAGCAACAGACGCCGTAAAGAACAATGCGCTGGCCATGTCCGAAGTAATCAGAAAACCATGCGTCAGCATGGTGGGTGAGAACGCGAAGAGCGTCAGACTCAAAAAGCCCGCCAGTAGCCCAAACAACCGTCGCGACCAGGCAAAGACCAACAGGCCCAGTGCGACACCCAGGATGGCCGTCATCGCGCGGCCGTCAAACAACATTCGATCGACGTCGTTGCCGCAGACATAAAAGAACTGCTCCGCAACGTCCCACTGCTTCAGCTCGCGCCAATTCGCGCTTTCGGTGGAAGGGAATTGGTAGCCGGCGAGCCAAACCGGCAGCCCACACAGGCGTTGCGGCCAATTCCCGTTCTCAGGCTGAATTCGATAGTCGTTGAACGCCCAGTAGCTGACACCGCCTGTTAGATGGGCGCCCTCGTCACCGGTCTGCGATTTACGAGTCGAGGCGGTCAGGCCCAATCCGACGTAGCAGGCCAAGAGCGCAGCGACGAACAGCAGCGTCCATTTTCCGCGGTGACCAGCGACTGTGGTTTCCGGCGAAAGGGGCAAGTGGATTTGCTCGGTCCGCAATTCTGATAGGCGATGGCGTCAATCCGAGACGCGTAGCCCCGGCACTCTATTCACTATGCACGTCACCTGACCGACAATCCAGGGGCACCGGCGGCGGACAACCGTTCGACTGCCCTGGCGATGCGTTTGTCGCGAAGAGGATTATTGTGAGGACAGGCCGGCTTGACGCTGTGCCTCGCCGCGAGCCAAGGAGCGCGAATAGACCATGGCCCAAATGACTTCCGCCACGGCTCCGCCCAGCACCATCGTAAATGTTGCCCAAACTGGCAAAAGAAACGCGCTGGCCACGATCGCCACACCGTGCGCCACCATCAGGCGCGCACCCACACGGTTGGTGCGCTCCCAGACGTAATCGCTTTTCAAAGTCCAGAGGGTGCGAACGCCCATGATTGGATTGCGGCGAACCTTGCTCGTCCAATTGCCCAGAACCATGAACAACACGCCCAGGTTGACCAGATTTCCGGTCACGATGTCCTGCGGCTGGTTCCAAAGGACCAGCATCATGACGTGCATAGCCACGAGCATTCCTACAGCAAGTAGGATAATCCTTCCGTACATCTGGCCCGATCGTTCGAGCGCTTCGCCAGTTTTCCCCAGGAATGGCAGAGCGACCATCACTCCGGTTGTGATCGCCAATGTCAGCGGCAGGATGAACGCCAACTCCCAGGGCGATCCATAACGATCGACTTGCCCTTGGAAATTCCAATGTACCGGCACCCGCTGCGGCAAGCGCGCGGCACAGACGGCGCCGAAGAGAAAGTCGCCGATCACCAAGAGCGCCAGACCAATTCCCTGCCATCGCGTGATCATTGGCTGGTTCCCTTTCTCAGTCTTCGCGAGGGCGCACTCGACATGAACTTTGCCTTCCGCGCGATTTGTGCGCTGCGGGAAAGAAGCTCTCCGAGATGAATCGCAACAAATCCTCGACGACGCTGGTATTTAACGTGTATACGACGAACTGCCCTTGCCGCTGGTCGGCGATCAAGTCGGCCGCTTTCAGCGCATTGAGGTGAAAGCTGAGGGCGCTGGGAGCAACGCTGAGCTTACCGGCCAGTTCACCGGCATTCATCGGACCGGCCGATAACGTCGACAGTATTTCGCGGCGTGTCGGATCGGCCAGTGCCTTGAAGACCTCTTTCATGGGGATGTACCTGCGCTACGGGCTCCCGACGATATTTGACTTTCAATATTTCAATAATTATTGAAATATAGGAGGGCCAAGTCAAGACCGAGCACGGCTCTGCCGATGGAATTACGCCTAGTCGAGCAAAATCCGCGGTCCAGGATGGTCCGTCCGGAACTTGCGGGCCCCCTCACGCGTGACATCCGAGCCGTTAAGCGAAACCTGCCCAAGGTTGGGCAGGTCCTTAAGGTACTCTAGCCCAGCGTCGGTAACCGCGGTGCCATAGAGTTGCAAATGCGTCAACTTGCTGAGCGGCCGCGACAGTCGCAGCGCCTCGTCCGTGATTTTGACAAACCGCACACGTTTCCCGTCGCGAACAAGGTTATTGTTGAGCCAGAGCCATTCCAGGTTCACTAACGTGTCAAGCTGCTTGACCCCGTCGTCGGTGATATTGCAATTCGTCAATGCCAACTCTTTCAGGCTCGTCAGGCCGCGCAATTGCGCCAGGCCGGCATCCGTGATTTGCGTGTTCGACAGAGCTAAATGTTCGAGCTTGTCGAGCTGTGCAACGTATTTGAGGCCGTCGTCGTCGATATCTGGTTCGCCAAAGCCCCGTCGGCGACTCGGCCCCCCTTGGAAATCCAGACTTGTGATCACGCCTTCCTCGTTCGCCTTCAGGAGTGCGCCATATTTCCGGAGCATGCGTCCCGGTTCCTGATCCTGCGGCCGCACTTTTTCCAGGTCCGCCTGCTGCCGCTGCATCGTTTCCGGCGTGTTGATGGAAACAGTCTTCTTGGCGTTCTTGGCAAGCGAGTCCGAGTTGCGACCATCGTCTCGCTTGCCGACGGTGACCATCTGAGCATTCACCATATCGACGACTTGACTCCCCTCGGCAAACGGGAGCAGAAGAACGCCCTCGTCGAGCGGCTGATCCCAACGTGAATGGTCGACATCGACTTGCGCCCGATAACGCGATGTGACTTTCCCTTCAAACTCGCCCGGCTGCACGTTGTAATTCGTGTAGGTCATTTCGACTGGCGCCCATTTGCCCGGTGCAAACTCGTGGAACGTTTCCACCTCCATCGCTCCGAACAGGTTGCTCACACCCTCCTTGCATTGATACACGGCAATCTTACGAGGCAACCATCCGTAGCGCCGATCGAACCACACACGAAACTCGAATTGCTTCAGCGAAGGGCCATCTTCGGCCGGCAGCAATAGTCCGATCAGATTGGCGTCGGGCTTTTCGTCCTTGATTAGTTGCGAATGCGGCCGCTCGCGCGCCAAGAGCGCAATCGGCACCCGCGCCAGCAAATGATTGGTATAGGACAAATACTCGTCCCCTGGCTGCAAATTGAAAGAACGCGATCGCTGCATACTGGCCTGTGGGCGGTCCTTTTGCGTCAACGAAATACTGCGCTGCGTTTGACCGTCGTCGACGAGAATCGATCGTTGCACGCCCGTCGGCAACTCGTCCTCGTCGAGGTTCGTTTCAATGCGCCGGGCGCCGTCGCGCGCGGCGACCTGCCGATAGCGATTCGTAATTGATTTGGGCTCTTCATCCGGCCCATAGGGAATCCACTCCATTTTTTTCGTGAAATTAGGTTGTTCAGGATCTTTTTCACGATCGACGATGACCGTCTTCATCAACCATGATAGTTTCACGGTGATGCGCACATCGTAGGGAGTCATCGCCTGGGCGGCCGCCTCTGAGCGAGCAAGCACATCTTCGACCGTCAAATCTTGCGACTCATCCGCTTCAGGCTCGGCCTTGGCTGTCGAGTTTCGTTGCGGCGCAATTGCGGGCGCCTGACCAACGACCAGTCCCGCACTCAGCACCACGCTCGTCACCATTCCTGCCGTGACCACGCCGCGAGTGAATCGCGAGGCGGCACAATGATCGGCCCCCTGGGCTTCGCTGAGTAGATGCAGTCTTCGCGCAAGGCTGCTATGCCGCGCGACGGCAAGCCCCAGCCCGAGTGCGCGACGTGTGCTATTCCCAGCCGCCATGCGCAGTAGTTCCTGTCCGTAGCTATCACCATCTCGAAGGGCATGGACCGCGAAAGCGTCACAGGCACATTCACGCCCCAGCGCGATCCTGGGCCTGGCGAGCCAAACCAGCGGATGAAACCACCAGACAGCTTCCACCACTCGCTGCAAGAACTGCCATGCATAGTCGGCGCGGAGAATGTGCGCGCACTCATGCACGATGATTGTGTCCAATAGTTGGTGCGACGTCTCTTGGGCCAAACGCCTTGGAATAACAATCGCGGGACGAAATATGCCAAGGACAACGGGGATGTCGATCTCGTCGCTCTCGAGCAATATCAGTCGATGCAAGGGTTTGTGAAACAGCCTGATCTGCCAATACTCCAGTCGGGCAGTCCATTCGTTGACCGTTACAGCGTGCGAGCGTCGCCGCAATAAGGCGACGATCTGCCAGCTTCCGATCAGTCGCAGTAAGACCACCACGCATCCCACGCCGTAGAACGCCGCGATCGCATTGAAGAGCCGGAATCGATACGGAAGAGAACCAGCAGTTCCTGGCGAATCCGGTGTGGTCGCCGGAGCGGGCGCCGTCGCTGATATGTGAGTCGTTACGGTCGCGTCAGAACTGTCATTCGCAGTTGTTCGAGTGCCGAATGGCTCGCCCGCTTTCGTCCAATCGGCGTCCGCAACGTGCATGAGAGAGGAGTTGTCAACCGGCGCGGCGAGCAATGGCAGATTCACCGGCCGTACCACCGCGACCGCGACGGGCAAGATCGCCAAGCCCAATAACGTCGCATTCCAGAAGGCAGAAACCGCAAGGGGCCAGCGACGCCCGAAGCTGACATCGACAACCCAGGCGATCAACAGAAGCAGCGTACCCTTAAACACCAAGCTCACGGCCACGTTTGCCATCATGGTCAGCCTCCTTTGCGGCGGCGTGCTTTGAACGATTTGCCAATGCGGTCAAGCTCTTCCGGCGACAGTTGCTTGTCCTCGACCAATTGCTGAACCAAGTCGGTCACCGAGCCGGCGAAGAAGCGGGTTAACAGGTTTCGCGTCGCCTTGGCCTGCACGCGCGACCTCGCAATCGCGGCCTCATACAGCGCCGGCTGGCGTCCCCGAATCCGCACATAGCCCTTCTGAGCCAAAATTCGTAGCAGCGTGCGCACCGTGGAATCGTGGGGTTGGTCATCGAGAGCCAGACGGACGGCTTCGGCCGACTGCGCACCATCGCGCCACAGGATTTCCATCATCTGGGCTTCGCGATCCGTGAGATTCTCAGAGGGCAATCTAGGCATCCGACTCCTCCAACAGCACCCGGCCCGGGCAGGAAGACGACCTCCGTTAATTAATTAACGGAATGATACGAACCCGCACGACAACCGTCAAGCTGCTTCCGTTAATTTTTTAACGAATACGACCATCCGCTGCGCTCACGTGATGCCTACGGTGCCAGCCCGTTATCCGAATGTTGCCTTCGCGGCATCTCGGGAATGAAACAGCAGGTCGCGACGCGACGGCTTCTCGCGACCGCCAGCGAAAAGCCTTGCGGGCTATTCAACAGGGCATAATGCCGAAAACACCGCCGTCAAGATCCGCGATTCAATAAATATTTACCGCGTGCGAAAAACACCGAAGAGCTTTCGGCGTCAGTAGCTAGGTATCGTACCGCCAGGCTGCGCTACGCAATCACGGGCGTTTCATTTAAAATACCGGCTCAGCAAATCAATCAGGGGAGGAGAATTCCAGTGGCCAAACCCTCGGCAGATGCGGGTGGCGGCATGCGGGGCAGTGGTTTCGATCACGAAGAACCGACGAGCGATGGCGCACGTCGTCAAATCGTCCGACCTGCCCTGCGAGCTGTTTATCAGTTCGCGCGGTTCATAATCACGCTGCCGCTGGTCGTGATTCGCGGCCGGCGCGGTAATCTCGACGAAGTGACGGTTTACTCCGCACATCCCAGCTTCTTTTTATGGTTGCTGATCGTCGTCGGCTTCGTGTCGGCCTCGGTCGTCAAGCGCGAGCCGCAATGGACCAGCTTCTTCGGCTGGCTCTATGTGTGGGTACTGCTGTATTTCTTTATCACGCTTCTCTACGACTTCAGCACCCGCAAGCTGGGGCTGTGGTTATTGATTCTTGGGCTCGTGTGGCTCGCCTCGAAATACATCGAGGATATCAAGAACATCGCGATGCTCAGTTCGGTCTTCGACTATCTGGCCGACTTGCAACCGCGGTTCGATCCTGGCACCGGCACGGTATTGAGCTGGTTGCTGTTATTGCCGTGGGTTGGATCGCTGCTGCACATGGCCCTCAATGGTCGCAAGCGTTTCACGCCGAACGAAATTGGCGAGTTCCATTTCGGGGAAGGAAGCGAACTAACCGACCGCACGGGCTTGCGCTTTCGCACGCAGTACCGTGATGTGTTGGAGACCATTCTCACCTTCGGCGGTGGCGACCTACTGGCCGTGGACAATCATCAGAACGTCATCAAGCGCTGGGACAACATCCTGGGCCTGTTCTTTCTATGGAACGACCTGGATCGCGTACTGCACCAGCGTGCCGTGATGGAAACGAACGACGAGGAGGAGGAAAAATCGAAGCCAGCATAATTCTCGGCCGTGTCGTGCTGTCGTGATCTAGTCAGCAACAATAATGTGCGGCTGATTTTGGCGATATATGCCTGACAATCTGGGCCCCGGCCGAAACCATTCGTCGAACCCTTGGCCGCTGGTGCTGTGCCTGGTCGGGGTCGACTATTTCAGCACGCTGGCGTACTTGCCGTCGATCGCTGTGCAGGCAGCCGGGCCCTGGGCTCCGGTCGCCGCCGGCGGCGTTGTGCTGATCACTTTCCTACTGGCGCTGCCGGTTTATTGGTATATCGTCGGCCGCGCACCCGACGGACGTGGCGCCGTCGGCGTGCTCGAAGATTTGATCCCTGGCTGGCGCGGCAAGCTTGTCGTGTTAACGCTATTGGGCTTTGCCGCCGCCGACTTTGTCATCACGCGCAGCCTGTCGGTCGCGGACGCGACGGTGCATTTGCTCAACAATCCACACGGCCGGCGATTGCTCGCCCGTTTGCCGTCCGGACTGCGTATCGACGACCATATCTGGTGGCCACCGCTCGAGCGCCTTTTAGCAAGGCTGATCGAGCCGCAGGTCACCATCACGCTTGGCCTGTCGATCGTCTCCTTCGTGGCCTGGCAACTGCTAAAGCGGGGCCTGACCCGGCGCATCTTGCTGGTGACGGCCGCGGCTGTCTGTTGCTTCATGCTGCTATTGACGCTTGTGATCGCCAGCGGACTCGTCCATCTGGCGCAACATCCTGACATCGTGCAATCTTGGACGGATTCTATTTTTGCATCCCAACCGACGCCGCTGGACGGTGTCGAGCAAAATGGCCAGTCTTGGCTGTGGGCTTGGATCAGCATGGGGTTATGGACGTTTCCGTCGCTGGCACTTGGGCTCAGCGGTTTCGAAATGATCCTGTCCGTAGTGCCGCAGGTCAGCGGTGGCGCGGGCGACGAGGTGCAACAAACGGCCGGACGGGTTCGCAATACGCGACGCTTGATGTTTTGCGCCGCCTCGATCATGGCGATCTACTTGCTGGGCGCCGTCGTGGTCACCACGCTGTATGTACCCTATTTCCAATTGGAACATGGGGGCGCTGCCGAGCATCGAGCGCTGGCATATATCGCCCACGGCTCGCATCTGACGAACGGCACTGAACTTAGCCCGATATTCGGCCACCGCTTCGGCGATCTGTTCGACCTGTCGACGGCCATCATTCTGTGCCTGGCCGGCGCCACGGTGACGATGGGATTGCAGAATATGTTGCCCCACTACCTCAATCGCCTGGGCATGGAAGTCAGTTGGGCGGGCAAGCTGGGCGTCATCCTGCTCGTGCTGAACGCCATGGTTCTATTAATCACCGTGGTCTTTCAGGCTAGTCCGGCAGCGCAGCAATGGGCGTACGCCACCAGCGTGCTGGTGCTGTTGGCCGGGGCGGCGATCGCGGCGACAAAAGATCTGCGCATGCAGGCCGCGCGCGGGCTGGCCAACGTGTCCCGGTTCGCTCTGTTTGTTGTGGCAGGTGGCTTCTTTCTGACGATGACGGGCTTGACAATTCTCATCAATCAGTCCGGCTTGGCCATCGCGCTCTCGTTCGTCGTGGCAATTCTCGTAAGCTCCATCGTTTCGCGATGGATTCGTAGTACGGAACCGCGCTTCGAGGGCTTTGACTTTGCCGACGCAGTAACTAAGACCCGCTGGATGGCCTTACGTCGTCAGGGAGTCAAATACCTGGTACCGCATCGTCCCGGCCTGATCTCCCTGACACAGAAGAGTGCGGACCTGCACCGTGACTACCGCATCGAGCCCGAGCTACCCATCATTTTCATTGAGGCGTATCTCGGCGACCCGAGCAATTTCTATCAGAACCCGCTGATGAAGATCGAACGGGAAGAGAACCTGGAAGTGATCCGCGTGTGGCGCTGCGTGAGCATTGCTCACGTGCTGGCCTCGATCGGACTGGAGTTGTGCGGCGATGGTGCCGGCCCGCCGGAAATCATCTTCGGCTGGTCGAACGAGCCGCCACTGGCTGCCAATTTGAATTTCTTGCTTCTCGGCGAGGGAAATGTTCCCTGGATGGTGCGAGAACTTGTCCGGAAGGCTGTTTCTGATCCGCAGCGTCAGCCCCGGATTCTGGTGGGCTAAATTTCAATTGCAGATTTAGCTAGCGCCGTCCACGGATGTTCGGAAAACGGCCAGCATGGATCGAAAACGATCAGCGCGAGGACGCGCGTTCCCAAGGGAGTGGAACCGCAAAAATGCGGAAAATGCCCACGGCCTCTCCATGAAGTTCAGAAAGGGCGTCGATCTCCCACGGCCGCAAATCGACCAGTGGATCGCGGGACCGCAGGACGGCATCGCAAAACGCCAAGGTATCTCGCGCTAGCGCGACGTCGCTCACGTCGCCGCAGTAGTGGCTGATTCGATTTGTCATAAAACCCTCCGTGATTCTGCAAAAAGCAAACGCCGCGCCAGTCGACGTCGAATTCTTTGGTTAAACCACGGCACCGATACACCATTCCGACTAGCGGGTTGGCGTCTCGACGAAATCCGGATTGGGCGTGGGCATCCGTGCGCCGGTCGCACCGCGCCAGGCAATCAGCTTGGCTCGCAATTCCTGGACTTTCTCCGGATTCTTCGCGGCCAAATTCGTCAGTTCCTTGGCATCGTCCTGAAGATTGAATAGCTCCAAACTTCCATCTTCGAACCATTCGATCAGCTTCCAGTCCCCGTCGCGCACGGCGCCGAACGGGGCGCCTCCCTGATTCCCATAGTGTGGGTAGTGCCAGAACAGTGGTGCGTCACGTTGTACAGTGCCCCCGCCGAGTAGCGGAACCAAGCTGATTCCATCGATATGCTGCGCGGAGTCAAGTGGCAGTCCGGCCAACTCGAGTAGCGTTGGATAGAAATCCGTCGAAATTACGGGCGTGTCGCAAACGCTGCCCGGTTTGGCGACCCCTGGCGCGCGAACGATCCACGGCGCGCGAATGCCCCCTTCGTACGGCCAACCTTTGCCGGCGCGCAATGGCAGATTCGACGTTGGATGCCCTTCGGAAGTAGACAGGCCGCCATTGTCCGAGGTAAACACAATGATCGTTCGCTCGCCGAGACCGGCGCGATCGACGGCCGCAAGCACCCGGCCGATCGCCGCATCCATTTGGTCGAGCATGGCTGCATAAGCAGCATGATTCTGCACCAAGCGCACCTTTCGTTCGCGTTCCTGGCCCCAGGCGTCGGCTGGCGCGGACGGCTTCTTTGCCTCGTACTTCGCAACGATGTTCGGCGCCGCCTTGATCGGGGTATGCACGGCCAGAAATGGCAAGTAAGCGAAGAACGGACCGTCCTTGTGTGTCTCGATGAAATGCACGGCTTCGTTGGCAATGCGGTCCGTGGTCTTGGGATCGTCGTTCTTGTCGGGAAGGGGCACGTCGCTGGACGGGTAATAGAACTGTCCGGCGCCGGACAGTCCGGGACCAAAGCCTTGTGCGTTCGGTGTGTACTGGTTTTCTCCCAGATGCCACTTGCCCGCGAAGAACGTCGTGTAGCCGGCGTCGCGAAAGCGTTCGGCAATCGTGATTTCTTCCAGCGCCAGGTGATCCTGATTTGGCGCCGGTCGGAAGCGCTCTTCTCGCTTGCCGCCGATGTAGTCTGTGATACCCGTCCGAACTGGGTATTTGCCTGTCATGATGCTGGCCCGCGTCGGCGAGCAGACCGGGCAAGCCGAGTAGCCTTGCGTGAAACGCATTCCCTGCGCGGCGATCGCGTCGATGTTGGGCGTCTCGTAGAACGATCGCGGGTTGTTGGCCCCGATGTCCATGTAGCCCAGATCATCGGCAAGAATCAAGATGACGTTCGGGCGCGTCGTCGCGTTGACGTAAGAAGCCAGCGGCGCCGCGAACAACGCGAACAGTATCAAACTAATTCGCATAGAGGACGATTCCCTCGGATAAGACGATTCCGAGACTATTGAAATGCCGGTGGATTGCTGCATGGCCCATTCAGGCCCCGGTCGGAACAACCGCGTAGTTGATTTGGCCTTCGAGGCCGGCCTCACGAAAATGATGGATAGCCTGGTATTCCGGCGAGAGGGACATCTGCACAAGGCTCTGCTTTCGCGGGTATTGAACGAGCGCGACCATGTCCCAATCGGCCTGACCGATAAGACAAAATTCGGCCTTTCCGGAAAACAAGATTTTGGCGCCAATCTTCGCCAGAATCGGCTGGATCGCGGCCGAGTATTTGGCGTACTCCGCCTCACCGCCATCCACCCTGAACTTTAGAAGATTGACCATCACGATCGGTTGGTCGTCAGGCAGGGTGAGAAACGCCTGCATCTGACCGGGCGTGGGAAGCACGGCGATGGTAGCGCCAACGGCCGCGGCATCGGTCGCCGAACTCGATGTGTTTTGAGCCATGTTTGGGAGCCTGAGCCTATCGTATTATTCGTTGTCTCTGCCGCGCATCGGCTGCGGCGTTCTCACTCGGAAACTTCCGGGTCACGATACGGCATGCCTGCCTCGTACAGTTCCAGCCGCTTTTGATGTTCGATTGTATCGCGTTTCTCGGGATTCTTGTTCATCGCGATCGCTTTCTTTTGCCACTCGACTGCTTCCTCGAATTTCCCGGCTTCAGCGTAGGCCGCTGCGAGCGTAGCGATGTACAGCCATTCTTCCCAGAAGGACAGCTCGCACGCTTTCTGAGCATTCTCGACTGCCAATTCTCCATCGCGATGCCCGAGGGACATGCAAGTGGCGTAGAGCCGGGCTTTATTCGTATACCCCCCAGGCTCGAACGGAGCGAGCCTAATCGATTCATCCCAATCCTTGAGCGCTTCGGCGTAATGCCCCTCCTTGCTCCAGACGTATCCGCGCATGTTGTAGGCGTGCGTCAGCTTGTTATCGATCTCGAGGGCTTTGTTGAAATCGGCCATCGCCTTGTCGTATTTCTTCTCGACGTGCCAGTTCACGCCGCGATTGCTGTAGGCCAGCGCCAGGTTTGGCTGAATACGGATGGCCTCGTCGAACTGCTCGCGCGCTTTGTTGTAGTTCTCCAGGCTTTTATAAATGCAGCCCCGGTCGTTGTAGTACAGTCCTACCTCGGGCGCTAGGCGGATGGCCTCGCTGATATCGGCCAGAGCCTTTTGGAATTCGTGCAACTGGTGATAGACCGCCGCCCGGGCCTGATAAGCCATGTGGGCGTCGGGCTCGAGGCGTATAGCCTCGGAGAAATCGCGCAGCGCGTTCTCGTAATCCCGTTTCAATCGCCACGCCACGCCTCGCAGCAAGTAGGCATAGGCCGCGCTGGGATCGCGACGAATCACCGTGGCGTAATAGCTCGGCGCGTCGTCACGCTTGACGACTTCGCCACTCTTGACCCACGCCTTACCGACCCACAGCCAGTCGCCGTCGACCTTGGTAACCGTGGCCGGCATGCCGACCTGGTTCCAGGGAATGATCTTATTGCCGAGTTTCGGCTTGGCCGTCTCTTTGATAAAGACCTGTTGCCCTACCCAGTCGTCGGCACGTGCCGTATTGCAGACGACAATCGCGGCAAGACACAGCGTGAACGAAAGCTTTCGATTCAATGCAGCAGTCCCCAACATGTTGTTTTACCTAGAGTCTTCCGCCTCTTCGGGAATTTCAGGGTCGCGGAATGGCATGCCTGCTTCGTAGAGTTTCAGCCGCGAGTTGCTTTCCTTGATGTCGATTTCCTCAGGCTGCTTGTTCATGGCGATGACCTTTTTCTGCCATTCCACCGCCTTCTCGAAGTCGCCGAGTTCGGCATACGCGGCCGCCAGGCTGGCAACGTAGCGCCATTCCTCCCAATGATCCAGCTCGCAAGCTTTCTTGGCGTTTTCCAGCGCCAGCTTTCCGTCGCGATGCCCCAACGACATGCAAGTAGCGTACAGCCGAGCTTTGTTGTGATAACCGCCAGGCTCGTCGGGAGCAACGCGAATCGACTCGTCCCAGTCGCGTAGCGCCTGCGCATAATGCCCACGCTTGCTCCACACATACCCCCGTCCGTCGTAGGCATAAGTCATGCGCGGATCGATGGCGATCGCCTTGTCGAAATCGGCCATGGCCTTGTTATATTCTTTCTGCATCATCCAGTTCACGCCGCGATTGGAATACGATAGCGCCATCCTAGGGTTGATTCGTATCGCTTCGTCGAAATCGCTCTCGGCCTTGGCATAGCTATTTATGCCGCGAAAATTGCAGCCGCGATCGCTATAGAACGCGGCCACGTCCGGCGCGATCCGGATCGCCTCATTGAGGTCCGCCACGGCCTTGTCGAATTGCTGCAAGCAGCTATACACCGCCGCCCGATTGCTATAGGGAGAGGCGGAGTTTGGATCGCGACGAATGACTTCGTTGAAATCCTTGAGCGCATTAGCGTAGTCTCGCTTGTTGTAAAACGTGACGCCCCGCATGAGCAAGGCATTGAGGTTGCTCGAATCTGCTTGCACGACACGCGTAAAATAGGTCGTGCCGTCGGCTTCTTTCACGACATCAGCCGAGCGTACCCACGCGCTGCCCACCCACAACCAGTCACCGTCCACTTTCGTGATCTTGGCGGGAACCTGGATATCGTTCCAATCGAATGTCCGATTGCCAACCTTCGGGCGAGCGTTCACCTTGATGTAGACCTTCTGATTCAGCCAACCGTCATCTGCCCTGGCACGCGGCACGTCGACGGCTATACCCAGGCAGATCGTGCCAAGCAAAGTCAGTACAAACAGGAAACGCATAGCTGTTCTTGGCACGGGTCAACGAATGGAAATGTGCGAAGGCAGGAACGAGCGGCCGAAGGTATTTCCGCCCAAACACGCCGTACAAGTCTAGCTTCCTCAAGCGGTCACATCACACCCTGAATGACGCATTTGTCAGGTCAATGACAGGGGGCTCGCTTAGAACTCCCCGCGCCAGCATGAAAGGGTCTCGTCGATCAGGGTACGGACCAATTCGCGCGCTTCGTTTCGGCTGACTCCGCTAGCGATCAATCGGTCGTAGCGCGTATTTGCATGTCGAATATGCGCCACGACCGCACGATGGATCATTTCCGCGTCGAGTTCCTTGGCAGCCGCCGTACGCCCAACGCGACCGCTGTACTTGGCACAGGCATGCTCAGCAATCGGTCTCTCGATCCCCGGTGGGCTAGCCGGATAGCGTGCGCGAATGGCCGTGGCAAAATCGGAAGTATACTGCTGATCCTGCAGCTCACGACGAGTCGCCGCCCGCGCGCGACGTTTTTGCCGCTGATGTTCGTCGGCCGCCGACTGCAGTCGCGCTTGCTCGAGCGCCTGCGGTTCGACGAGCACTCCTTGCCGCTCTTGACGCCGGCGTGCCCGCGACCACTTCACGACGACCATCCAGCGTGCCGACAATTTGCAAGCCCGCTTGGTCAGCGTAATGTTGCCACGCCGCAGAAACACCAGCCCCAACAGGCCTCCACATTGCAAACATACTGGCCGATTCTGCACGGTTGCTGAGAATCCGCCAGCTCTCATCATTCGTCGACAGCCGCGGCAGCGCACGCTTTTCTCGGTGATGATCGAGACAACGATCGGCGTCTGTTTGGTGGCCCGCTCAGCGACGGGTTGCGAACTCATCGTCGTGAAAAACCTCGATCGCTAGCGCGGCCTGGTTTGCAAAGCATCGACCTTGCCAATTGCGTAGCCGCGGTCGATGAACGATCGTTCGTAAAAGCTGGTATACCCGTAGGCTGTGTGCAAAATAATGTCGAGGTCGCCGTCGCCGTTGTAATCGGTCACCACCAGCGGTGCGCCGGCACCATCGGGCGCAGGGGGCAGTCCGATTGGACGCGGCTCGTCGAACGTGCTTTCTTCGCTCGCGGCTTTGTTTAGAATGACAACCACGTCCGCGGCACTCGATCCGGCCACCACGTCCAGCCGACCGTCGCCGTTCCAGTCGCACGCCGTCGGCACCCCGCGAATGCGAAGTTTCGCGATGTTTGTTCCCGCGTCGAACGTCGGCGGCTTATCGGCGATGGGCGTTGCTTGATGAAAATACACAACGTCGCCGTGGGTATCGGTCGTGACCAGGTCAGCGTGATGGTCACCGTCGAAATCACCGGAAGCGTACGTGGCACGTGCGCCTTGCAGTTCATCAAAGCCCTCGCGCTTGCCGCCGACCACCAGCGGTGTACCGTCAACGAGCGACAACTGGACCCCCGCGGTTGCGAAATCGCATTTGGTCGCCGTCCCCCGGTTGCGATGCCACCAGATATGCCCTGCATGATCGGCGTCCAGCAAATCGAACGTGCCGTCGTCATCGAGGTCGTAAAGCCGCTGAAATGTCCAATCGTCACCGATACCGGAAAGGTGATCGATCCGCTGCCCGGCCTGCAGCAATGACACGGGGCTGGAAAAAATTCCTGGGCTGCCGCGTCCCGTATTGCGATACACACGAGGTCCATCAATCCCGTCCAAATGCCCATCGCCGTCGTGGTCGAAGAACTGGGTCCCGGCCAGGGGTGCATTGCTCCAGATGCCGGGCATGCAGTCACGATGCGCCTGAAATTCCGGTGCGGTGCGCGTACCGACATTTTTGAAAAAATAAATGCGCTCGCCCGAGCTGGCCACGATGTCATGCAGACCGTCGCCGTTGAAATCGACAAGTCGGGGCGTGGCGATCGATGCCCGAGGGAATTCGCCACGGTGCGGTAACTCGCGGGCATGCAGTTTCGGGCTGGTCCGCGTGCCGACGTTTTCGAAATACAACAGGAACGTCTTTTCGCTGACACTGTCGCCGCCGCCGCTGGTCATCGGCATCGAGCCGCTGAACAGGTCAAAGTCGCCATCGCCGTCGACGTCCGCTATGGCAGGCGATGCCGCCCAACCAACATCAAGCGGAGCCCCGTCGGCCAGCAACTCACCGGCGAAATGCAATCGCGCCGGCATGCCTGGGCCGGAAATATTCTCGTAAAAGTAAATCCGGCCAGTTATGTAACCGCCAGCCAGTAGGTCGAGATCGCCGTCACCGTCCCAATCAGCCGTTTCTAGAAGCGGGTAATAATCGAGCTTGAAAATCTCCGGCCCCTCAGGCACGGGCGTTACCGGCAATTCCATCGGTCGGCCATCGGCCTCGACCAGCCCGGCGTATTCCAGTTCCGGTCGAGCACTCGTACCAAGATTGCGATACCAGACGACTCGGTTCCTTTCGCCTCCGACTAACAAATCAAGGCGGCCGTCGCCGTCGAAATCGATCGCACGCGGCGCGGCGCCGTAGCCCACATCGATGGGCTCACCGTCACGTGTCGCCAGCAGTCGCGCGCAGGTGAATTTCCAATCATCGGCCTGGCCGACGTTGGGATACCAGACGATCGAACCTCGGCTGCAGCCAACCAATAGATCGGGAAGTTGATCGCCATTGAAATCAACGACGTCGACGCGACTGTGGATAAGTCCCGTCGTGCTATGCCCGACCGGGTCGCAACGATTCAGTCCATCGCCGACAAAACCGCGCGGCGGCTGGCGATCTGGCAGCTTGCCGGCAGGAATCAGGTCAAAATACACGGCATACGTCGCAGTCTGCCCGGTATCACGATGCACAAACGCCAGGTGGCCGTCGCGCGCGTCTCCGACGCTTTCGTAGAAATATCCAGTCCGCACGTCCTTCGTGCGTGTCAATTTGCCGCCGCTGGTCGCCAGGTTGACATTGCATTCAGGAAACTCATACGGAATCGTGGCGTCGTACCAGCGCGAAGGGATCTCGAATTCGCCACGCCCGAACGCAAACGGTGGGCTCTTGATCGGCGTGCCGGTTTGCGTGTCATGCCGAATTACCTGGATCGACGCGGGATCGGGCACCTGGTCTTTAATGCCCCGATCAGCCAGCAATCGCTCGAACGCGATGCGGACATCGGCGGGACGCTCGTCAACGCGCGAGCTGCTGCCGCTTGACGTCTGCCCAGAAGCTGTCGGCTCGGCCGCCACGCTTATCAACACCCTCACCTGCCCATCGCCCGACCAGGAAATTTCAGGTGACGCTGCAACGCCACTTATCAATAACAGCAAAGGGGCGCACACAGGTGCCATTGTGGGCTTCTCCTCGGGTATGCCAAAAATGCGCCAGCAATATAACCAAGCTGGCAACATGATCCCAAGAAAAAACTGGCCACCCCGGGCCAGCGCATGAACACAGGCTTTCGCCGCGCACCGGCTCGCATCCGCTCGCTATGGCGCGCCAACCCGGCCGAGCAGCGATTTCCAAAGAGTGTCAAGCCCGGGGTCGGCCAGTTCGCCAATGGCCTCGATCGTGACGTCGGCCGGAGGGAACTGTGCGATTGCCTTCGTATCCAGCGCGTAATGCCCCTGCCGTGGAAACACCGTCGTCACCCGATCTCCCCATTGCTTTTTCACGGCCGTGAGGATGCGCAGCTTGTCATCCACCAGCACGTAGTGCCGGGCCGGGAACGTTTGCACAACGTTAGCCAGCTCCTCCTCTTTGTGGATGTAGATCAGCACATTGCCATCTACGGCGTTCCATAGCCCCGAGCGTTCGATTTTGCGCGGCTGAAAAACAACGTCGCCGTCGGTGAGGATCGTTATCTTGCCCCACTTCCGGCAATGGGTCAGGGCGTCGATCGCGAGCGGATAAACTCGGTCGGCAAACGGATAATCGACCAGGAATGACGACATCCGCAGCATCTGCGGGTTGTACATTTCGTGCTTGCGATAGCGCTGCAGCGCCCCCAGATAGTCCGCATAACCTAGCTCGCTGCGCAACTGCTCGAAAATCTCCCAGTAGAGCTTCTGGCTAACCTCGCCGAATTCGAGCCGGAGATGGGCCTCGAGATCTCGTTGGACGTGGTCGTTGTCCAAGAGCGTGTTATCGATATCGAACAGAAAAACCAGGTCGCTCTGAGTGGTCATAATGCCTCGCAAGTCAGCACGTAGCGAATAGATAGGTTGTACCGTGACGAACCAGCATGATCGAGGGCAGATTCTCGCGGACACAAACCGTGAAATCGTTATTCATTTCCACCGAAAAGCCAGCGCTTTGCCCAAGCCGGGAAAAATTGCGAAAATGGGTTTTCGACGCCGGTCCGCTAGAAGTGTCCCATAATTCCAGGCTGGCAACTGCGGCCGTGTATTTTTGCGGCGCCGCCTGCCTGTATCGATTTTGCCTGTCAAATATCAACGCACACCGCCTTCGGTCCGGAGCAATAAAATCATGACACGTACATCGAACAACGCTTTGAGATTCGCCGCACAGTCGCGACGTTTGATCGTCACGACGGGCCTGGCTCTGCTCGCATCGTTCGCCTGCACCGCGTTGGCTCACGCCCAAGCCGGCCCCGACAAGCTCGATGTGCCGGTAGGCGAAGGTCGGTTGTACAATCTCACATCGCGACCGTTCACGTTTCAATTGCACCGCGCCGACGGCGCCGCTTGGACTGAAAATTACACGATTCCGGCGGGCAAATATTTCTCCGTTAAACCACCCAAGGCCGGCGAGACAACTGAAATCCAAGGCATCACCGGTAACGGCCGCGGTTATGTGATCATTCGCCACCGCGAACCGATCCTCGGCGGCTTTTTGACCGTCCGCCTGCCGGCGATCAATCCGGCCAACGAACAGATTCAACCCACATGGTTTGCCGTGCAGGACTCCAACGGTATCACGAGGTTGGTTCAGGAACCGAGCGTCGCCCAGGCCCAGAGCGTGCAAGAAGCACTGAAAAAACAACCGGCCATGACGCAGCAAGAGATCGAGCGCAGCAAACACATGCTGCGAGCCAACTGGGTGCTGACCGACTAACGTGTCCGAGGCGTTTCGGAGCGCGCACAGAATTCTGTCGCGTGGCTAATAACGTACTTCGCTGCTGCGCGCGATGTTTTCAAGTTCCGGCGCAATGGCTTGGCCGTCAGCAGTGCTCGCTTCACTGATTCAGCGCGCCACCGACAAGACATGAACTCGTAAGCGTGACTTCTCGGAAGCGTTGCCTGCGCGCATCTTCTTTTCGCCCCATCAGACTCCCATCGCTGATTCTCTGCGGGGCCGATCCCAGGCCCCCTCGGTTTCTTCAAATCCGGGGGTCAGGCCGCTGATTCTGCAGCGGTTCGAGCTTTTACTTCTGCACGCGCCCTGTGTTAGAATAAGAGCCCGCCGGCCCCGCCTTCTCGTGCCGAGTCATTGTCCACGCCGCACGCATAACACCGCACATCTATGAAGATCACGCACGTTATCTGTCAGATCCTGCGAATCAAGAACGTGCAGGCCAAAACCGCCAGCAGCCAGGACTCGGTCCTCGTGCGTGTTCGCACGGATAACGGGCTGGAAGGCTTCGGCGAGGCGGACTCCTCGCCCGAGGTCGTAAAGGCCATTATCGACGCTCCGTTCAGCCACAATATTGCCTGCGGCCTGCGCGAACTGTTAGTTGGCGAAAACCCACTCGACACGCAGCGACTCTGGCAAAAGATGCTGCGGCGTACGATGTACTTCGGTCGTACTTCGGCCACGATCACGGCCATGGCCGCCATCGACATGGCTCTGTGGGACTTGAAGGGAAAACATTTCGGCGAGCCGATCCACCGCCTGCTCGGCGGCAAGCAGCACGATCGCATCAAGGCGTATGCCTCGATTCTCTTCGGCCGCGACGGACGCGAGACGGCCGACATTGGCCGCCGCTGGCGCGAGGCCGGCTACCAAGCCGTGAAATTCGGTTGGGAACCGATGGGCCCGTCCGAGGCTGTTGATATCGATCTCGTACGCGGGGCCCGCGAGGGAATTGGCGCCGACGGTACGGTGCTTATCGACGCAGGCTGCGTGTGGGACGCCCGCACGGCACTGCGACGTGCGCATGCGTTCGCCGAATTCAAGATCGAATGGCTCGAAGAACCGCTTCGTCCGGAAGACTACGAAGGATACGCCTGGCTGCGCGACCGCTCACCGGTGCCGATTGCAGCGGGCGAAGAAGAGTGCGGCCGCGAAGCCTTCCGCCCACTGATCGATCGGCGCGCCGTGGATGTGTATCAGGTCGATCTGGCGCGGAACGGATTCACCGACGCCGCCTACATCCGCGATCGGGTCGAGGAGATCGGCGCGCGACTGTGCAACCATTGTTACACCAGTCCCGTCACGGTCGCCGCCGGCCTGCATTGGCTGGCCACCTGCCGTGACGCGTTCATTTACGAAGACTGCGTCGAAGATTCTCCGCTACGGCACGAGCTTACGATCGAACGCGTACAGGCCGAGGATGGCTGGATCACTGTGCCGGATCGGCCCGGCCTGGGCGTGACTTTGGACGAAGATTTCGTCAAAGCAACCCTGGTGGCGGAGTCCGGTCGCACCTAACCAAATGACGATGGTCGAAGCGCGTGCATGGCTAGAGAAATCCGTAACTCGCGATTCACAGAATCGACCATCGGTCGGGTTGCGCTCGGTAGTCGGAATATTGCTCGCTATCGGTTGCCGTGCATCGTTGGCTTCGCAAATTCGTTGCTCCTCTCACTGCTGATCGCGTCCACAGTCATCGCGGCTGACAATCCGCCCGATCTTCGCCACGATATCATTCCCTTGCTGCATGCGCGCTGCGTGAAGTGCCATGGCCCGATGAAGCACGAAAGCGGTCTGAACCTCAGCACGCCAAAGAGTATCGCCCGCGGCGGTGAGTCCGGCCCCGGCATCGTGGCGGGCAAACCGGACGACAGCCTGTTCTGGGAACGGATCGATACGGGCGAGATGCCGCCGGATGCCCCGCTTCCCCCCGAAGAAAGCGCCGTACTGCGTGAGTGGATCGCTGCCGGTGCCAATGGTCTTCCGTCCGCCGAAGAAGCCGCGCAGCCTGGCCCCGATCATTGGGCCTTTATCCCGCCTGAGCATCCCGCGCTTCCAACGGTCGCGCATGTGGAACAGGTTCGCACCGATGTCGACCGCTTCGTCCTGGCCGAACTAGAACGGCGAGGTTGGCAGCTCGCTCCAGTGGCCGAGCCGACGACGCTGTTGCGCCGTGTCGCGATCGATCTTACCGGCCTGCCGCCGACGCCCGAGGAGATCGCCGCCTATCTGGCTGACTCAGCACCCGACGCCTACGAGCGGATGGTCGAGCGTTATATGGCCAGTCCGCGCTATGGCGAACGATGGGGCCAGCATTGGCTCGACGCGGCCGGGTACGCCGACAGCAACGGATATTTCAACGCGGACACGGACCGACCGCTGGCTTATCGTTATCGCGACTACGTGATCGCGGCGTTCAACGCCGACAAACCGTTCGATCAGTTCCTGCGCCAGCAGATCGCCGGCGACGAACTGGCCGCTTATGTTCCCGATGGCGACGTCAAGCCGGCGATGATCGAGCCGCTGGTTGCTACCCATTTCCTGCGGAACGCCCCGGACGGCACCGGCGAAAGCGATGGTAATCCCGACGAGCGCCGCGCCGATCGATTTACCGTGCTCGAGGGGACGGTGCAGATCATCGCTTCGAGCTTGTTGGGCGTCACCGTGCAATGTGCGCGCTGCCATGATCATAAGTTCGAGCCCGTTACGCAGCGCGAATACTACGAATTGCAAACGATCTTCTGGCCAGCTTTCAACCCGGACGACTGGCGCAAACCGAATGAGCGCACGGTTTCGGTCGCGCCGGCGCGCGAACGCACGGAACACGCCGAACGGACCACGGCTCTTAACGAACAGCTCAAGGGGCTCCGCGACGCACTCGAAACACAGGCCAAGAAACTTCGCGATCAGCTCGGCGAAGACCGGCTTGCGAAGCTCGACGCACCCACGCGCGACAAGCTCACCCAAGCGCTCGCCCGCAAGAAGAAGGAACGCAATTCGGAAGAACAAGAGCTGGTCAAGGCGCATGAGTCGGAAGTCGACCTGAACCTGGACGCGCTCGCCGAAAAATTCACCGAGTTTTCTGAAGTCCGCGACAAGACGAACACGCAGATCGAAGTGCTCGAGTCGCAACGACCGGCCCCTCTGGCCGAGTTGGCAATCCTGTGTGATGTGCAATCAACTGCCACGCCGCATCACCTGCTCGTGCGTGGCGACTACCGCGCCCTCGGCTCCGAGGTCTCACCCAACGTCCCGCAAGCCATGAGCGCAGCCGATCGAGCGTACAACGTCTCCCCGGGCGTCACGCCCGCCAGCGGTCGTCGCATGGCGCTCGCCAACTGGCTCACCGATCCTCGCCACCCACTTGTATCGCGCGTCACGGTAAATCGCATCTGGCAAAGCCATTTTGGACGCGGGATCGTCGCCACGGCCGACAACTTTGGCTACACCGGTGTCCCTCCAACCCATCCGGAATTGCTCGACTACCTGGCGACCGAATTCGTACGGTCCGGGTGGAGCACCAAGGCGCTACACCGTTTGATCCTGAACTCGGCCACCTATCGCCAATCGAGCACGGCGAGCGAGGAACAGCGCGCGGCTGATCCGGATAATTTAATGCTGGCGCGGTTCCCGCTGCTGCGTCTCGACGCCGAATCGATTCGCGACGCGATGCTGCGTGCCAGTGGCGAATTGAATCTTCAGGCCGGCGGCCCCTATATTCCCACCAAACGTGCGGACTCCGGCGAAGTGGTCGTCGCCGATCCTGGCGGCGAGACACGCCGCTCGATTTATCTGCAGCGTCGTCGCACGCAGCCGGACAGCATGCTGGACGTCTTCGACGCCCCTCAGGGGGGCAATAACTGCACGCGGCGCAATGCCTCGACAATTGCGCTGCAGTCACTCAGTCTGTTGAATTCCGAATTCATCATTGCTCGGGCCGAGGCCATGGCTGCCCGTCTGCAGCACACCAACGGAGACGACACATCGGCGAAAATCGCTCAGGCGTTCCTGCTGTCCTATTCCCGATTGCCCAAGCAAGACGAAGCAACAGCCGCCGCGCAGTTTATCGCCACCCAACCCGATACTTACCCCGGGGAAGCTGACGCGCAAGCGCGCTCGTGGCGAGATTTTTGCCAAATGCTATTAGCCAGCAGCGCATTTTTGTACGTCGAATAAACATCATCGCAGAACAACTTGGCAAAGGACTCTTAACCACGACTCGCGCAGATAACACGGAACAAATGATCGAGGGCCTCCGCAATTCGTCCTCTTGCTATTCGTACTATTCGTGGTTTCCTCGTTTCTTTGCACTAACGAATGCGTGTACGGTTACCCTTGCATCCGCCACCCGACGCTCAGCCTGACATGCACGACAACTTCTCCATCAACCGTCGCGCGTTTTTGGGTCGCTACGCCGGCGCGCTTGGTAGCGTGGCGCTGGCGGATATGCTGGCGTCGCCAAGCTCGGTTCAGGCGTCTTCACCGCCGAGATTGCCCGGCAAGGCCAAAGCCGTGATCTGCCTATTCCAGCACGGCGGGCCGAGCCAGATGGATCTCTTCGATGCCAAGCCGGAACTGACGCGGCACGATGGACAGCCCTATGCGGGTGAGTTGGAAGTTCACTTCCACGAACAAAAAGGGAATCTGCTTGCCTCACCGTTTGCCTTCCGGCCGGCCGGGCAATGCGGTATGTCGCTGTCCGAAATTCTGCCGCACACGGCACGGGTCGCGGATGAATTGACGCTCGTCCGCTCGATGAACACCGAAAGCGTCGATCACGAGGCGGCGCTACGTCTGATTCACAACGGCAAGATCATGCCCGACCGGCCCGTCTTGGGCTCGTGGGTCGTCTACGGTCTGGGGACTGAGAACCGTGACCTTCCTTCGTATGTCGTACTTTCCGATCCGGGCGGGCTGCCCGTCGACGGTATTCGCAATTGGCAAAGCGGCTGGTTGCCTGCCCTGTATCAAGGGACACCCTTTCGCGCCAAAGGCTCGCCGGTACTGCATCTGGACTCGCCGGCCGGCGTCACGCCTGCGGCCCGACAAGGCGAGCTGGCGCTACTCGACTCGCTCAATCGTGCGCACTTGGCCCGCCATCCCGGCTATTCCGAGTTGTCCGCGCGCATCGCGAATTTCGAAACCGCGGCGCGGATGCAAACCGCCGTGCCCGAAATTCTCGATCTGGGGCGCGAAAGCGAGTCGACGCGCCGGCTCTACGGACTCGACAATCCGACCACGGCCGAGTACGGCAGCCGCTGCCTGCTCGCCCGCCGCTTAGTCGAGCAAGGCGTCCGCTTCGTGCAGGTCTTCATGAGCGGTCAACCCTGGGACACGCACGCCAAGAATTCCGAAAATCTGCGCGGCTTATGCGCCCGCACCGATCAACCGTCAGCGGCACTTGTCGAAGACTTGAAGCAGCGTGGGCTGCTGGATTCGACGATCGTGCTCTGGACGGGCGAATTCGGCCGGCTACCGATCTCGCAAAAAGCGGACGGGCGCGATCACAACCGCCACGCCTTCAGCTTGTGGCTGGCCGGCGGCGGCTTCAAACGCGGGTATGTACACGGCGCGACCGATGACTTTGGCTACAAATCCGTGACCGACGTGGTTGGCGTGCATGATCTGCACGCCACGATCCTGGCGGCACTCGGAATGAACCACACGGAGCTTACCTTCCCGCACGACGGGCGCGCCGACAGCCTCACCGACCACGAAGTCACCAAAGCACGCGTGGTGCGCGAGCTGCTAGCGTAATTCGCGGCTACTTAGCGGCGAACGACAAAGCTCAGTCGCCTGTGAAGGGCGCAAGTTTACCGCTGGGTTGTTGCCGTCGCGTCGGCGACCTTCGGCGCGTTCGGGTCGATGGGGAACGTGACTGCGATCACCTCGCCGGCGGACAATGCTACCGTCTGCTCCTCGCTGACGGGCTTGCCATCGCGAACGAATTCGGCGCGCACCTGGTAGCGATAAGGGACCGCATAATGCAGGCCGTTCGACGTGAAGCGGCGCTCCTCGCCCTTGCTCGTCGTCGGCCGGTCGTTCACGAAGACCTTCGCATCAGCCGGCACTTTCACTTTCAGCAGTAGGCTGTTAGGCGTCAAACGCGCGTTACTGGCAACGGACGCTGCGAACGGCTGACTGCCGACTGGCACATATCCACTGGCCGGGGTCGCGGCGTATCCGCCGTATCCCGGGCCGCCGTATCCGTATGCTCCGTAGCCGTATCCGCAACCGGCGTATCCACACCCCCCGAAACCGCAGCCGCCATATCCACAGCCGGCGTAGCCGTAACCATATCCACAGCCACCCCAGCCGCATCCGCCCCGATGGCCGAAAGCATTAGCGTCTTGGACGAAAAGGCCCAGCAGTCCGACAATCAACCCGATACGAAGTGTGTGCCGCAACATGGTGTGTACTCCCGTGAAAAAAACGTATGCGCCCGGTGTCGTCAGAAACTCAGGAATTGCATTTTCCGCGCCGCACTTACCCCGGCGGTCCTGGCGTGCATTGCTGTCGGCCATGCCACCACGGTCGTTTTTAAACCCTGTGGCGGCGAAATCAAGAAGGCCACGAGCTGGTTCGAAACAAATCATCCCCGTGGGATTTTCACCCCAGCCGTGGATTTGCGAGCGAAAGCTGATTTCTTGCAATCCAGAAAGCTGAAAATTTCCCGCATCCAAACCCTAGGTCAGAGCGGCACCGATTTCAACTTTTGAGTAACAGTTCCGACGCGCGGACCGATTCCGAGTACGTTCGTACCGGTTTTACGCCTTGGGCTCGGTCATGCTCCAAGGGTCGAGCGCTTTTTTCAGTGTGTCGGCCGGCAGGATTTGCTTCTCCTGGCACAGTTCGCGAATGGTCTTGCCGGACTTCATCGCATCCTTGGCCAGTCGCGCCGATTCGTCGTAGCCGATGTACGGAATCAGGCTGGTGACCATCGACAGGCTTTTCTCCACGCTTGCTTCGCACGCCTCGGCATTGGCTTCCATCTCCTCGGCACAGAAATCGACGAAGGCCCGGCTCACACCAGCCAAAAGCGCAATGCTTTCGAGCGTCGTCTGCCCCATGACCGGCATCATGATGTTCAATTGAAACTGCCCGCCCGCGGCGCCGCTGATCGTGATCGTTTGATCGTTCCCCATGACGCGCGCCGCGACTTGCATCATGCTCTCGCACATCACCGGATTGACCTTGCCCGGCATGATCGAGCTGCCCGGTTGACGATCCGGCAATACAACTTCGTGAAATGCGCATCGCGGCCCCGAACCCAGCCAGCGAATGTTATTCGAGACATTGAACAGCGTCATAGCGATCGTGCGCAATTGGCCGTGACATTCGACCAGGCCGTCGCGCTGGGCGTTCGCCTCGAAATGGTTCTTGGCTTCGACGAACGCAATTCCCGTTTCGCGTGCCAAGGCCTCGGCAACCCGGTGGCCAAACTCTGGGTGCGTGTTGATGCCAGCGCCGACCGCGGTGCCACCAGCCGGCAGTTCCAGGATCGACTTCTGGGCCATCCGGGCCCGCTCGATCGATAGTTCCAACTGTCGGGCAAAGCCGCCAAATTCCTGCCCCAACCGCAAAGGCGTGGCGTCGGCCAGGTGTGTTCGACCGATCTTGATGATCTTGTCCCATTCCTTCGCTTTACGAGCTAGAACGGAATGCAAGCGATCGAGCGCCGGAATCAGGTCGTGTTCGATCGCGCGGGCGACGGCCACGTGAATGGCCGTGGGGAACATGTCGTTGGTGCTTTGTCCCATGTTCACGTGATCGTTCGGATGGATCGGCTTGTCGGCCTTGAAACGATCGCCGCCGGTGATCTCGATTGCGCGATTGCTGATCACCTCGTTGGCGTTCATGTTGCTCGAAGTGCCCGAGCCAGTCTGGAAGACATCGATCGGAAATTCGTTATCGAACTTTCCGTCGGCCACCTCGCGGCAGGCTTGCTTCAGGGCCGCGATCTGTTTTTCATCAATCGGGTTTTTGCCCGTGCCGGTAAGCTTGCCGAGGTCGTTATTCGCCGTGGCCGCGGCCAGCTTGACCAGCCCCAGCGCGTGAATCAGTGGTTTCGGCAATTGCCAGCCGGAGACCGGGAAGTTCTCGACGGCCCGTTGCGTTTGAGCACTGTAATAAGCCTGGGCCGGGACGCGTACCTCGCCCATCGAGTCGCGTTCGATACGAAATTCCGACATGGGGATCCTCGGTTGCAAAAAGCTGCTGTCAATCACGGAAATACGGCCGCCCGCGGGTTAGTATTAGCGCCCGCGAGTGAATAATAGTGTCTGCCCGGCAAGTCCGACAGGGCCCGCTGCGAGCGCATGCCCTGCCGTCGCAAACTAAGGCGACCGGCTGCCGCCATTGAACTGGATCGTCATGCGGGGATTCCGCCGCAAGAAGTCAATGACTGCCTCATCCGTGACCGCCGTGCCGCACAGATCCAAGCTCTTGAGCTGCGGAAAGCCCGTAAGTGCCAGCAGCCCGGCGTTGGTCACGTTGGTGTTGCGCAGATTCAAAGAGTCCAACGTCGGCAAACGTGATAATTCGACGAGCGCACGGTCCGTAACGGCCGTGCCGTCGAGACTCAGCCAGGTAAGACGACTGAGCGCCGCGATCGTCGTGAGTCCGGCGTCGGTAACTTGCGTAAACGCCAGGTCGAGCTCGTTCAAATTCGTGAGCCCCGCCAGGCGCGCGAGGCCGGCATCACTGATACTGGTTCGGGCGACAAGCAATCGTGCGACGTTGGGCAGCGACGCCACTTCTGCCAATCCGTTATCGGTCAGCCCTGTGCCCGACAGCGAAAGACTGGTCAAGCACGTACAGGGAGCTAATTGCGCGATACCGGCGCCGGTCACCGCGGTATCGTTTAAGTCGAGGCGGGTCACCTTCGTTAGCTGGGCGAGGTGGGACCACGCGGCATCGGTAATCTGTGAGCAGCGTCCCAGACTTAAAGACGCCAGGCCACGAGCTGCGCAAAGGTCGGCAAGCTGGGCTTCCGTGACGTTCGCTCCTTCGAGCGATATATATTTCAGTTGCCTGAGTGAGGTCAACGCGCGCAGCGGTTGCCTCTGCAGTTGCACGTCGTTAAGCCTGATTCCCATCAGGCTGCGGCTGTGACCGAGTGCCGTCAGCAATTCTTCGGTAACCGGCAGGTGGGAAAAGCTGACCCAACGCAGCTTTGTGAAATGCGCGAGTTGCGCGGCGGTTGCCGGTCCGAGGGGCATCTTCGCGAGGTTAAGCGATTGGGCCTCGGAAAACGGCCGAATCAGTGCCGCGACTTGCCCGTCCGACAGTTTTTCATTGTCGAGCGAGAGCCAATCGACAGTCGCGAGAAAATCCTCGCCCCCCAGGGCGCGGATCCATTCCGATTTCCGGTCTTCCAGCCTCACCTTTCCGCCGGCGGCCCGGAACGCATGAACGCCGGGCGTAAACCACGGCTCATGCCAGCGATTCTTAAATACGACCCCCGCGACGACGGCGAGCACACCCAAGACGACCAGCGATCGGCGCAAGTTCGGTGGCGACCGATCGCCGTGTGCCGATTTCATGCCGCTGTCGACGGTCGAAATGTCATTTACAGGAGACATAGCAGGCCCATGCAACCGCAGGGCGCAGACTCAACGGGAACTGATAACCGTCATTTTTTGAATTCGATGCGGACGCCTCCGCCCCCTTTTGGCAAAGGACGACCATTGATGATGCGTCGCCGAACGCGCAGGGCGTAGCCGGACTTTTCGCCAACCTTCACGTCCAAATTCACCCACCACACGGTGAACTCGGCCTGCTCCTGCATGACCCAGTGTGTCATGAAATAGAGGTCGGCATCGGCCGGCAACTTGCGAGTCTCGGCGATCTTGCGATAAATCTTCGCCGTCTCGTCGTTCATCTCGTGACCTTCGAGCGTGGCGGCGTAGATTTCGCCGACAATCTCGTCTTCGGTCAGTTGCGGCTGATCCTTGCCGATGGGATCTTCGGCCGCTTTACGGTTAAGATCATCGACGAGGAACCGCAATGGAGTGCCGTCAACTTTTGCATGGCTCATTCTCGGATTCGGTTCGTCTGCAGCAGCCGGCCGCACGGTGGCTGCCGCTGCGAAAACTGCGCAGATGAACGCGGCAGTACGACTGATTTGCATCGCATGGAGTCGCTCGGGCATCGTTGACCCTTTCTGCTGATCTTAAGATACGACGCATTTGCAATACGATCGCACAATCAACGCGCGCCGCGGCAACCACTGCCCGTGGAGCCGGATACGCGATTATAGAGAAAAACGGCGGCCGCTGTTAGCGCTAAGATTAGCAACGCTTCGATCTAATAACTGCCTGTCGAATTCGCCCCCGAGGCGCGTGGCGATTACACGTGCAGCCGGCAACTGCCGTCGTCGCAGCTTTCCAAACGACCAAAGAGATAGCGCCGCGTCGCGACTTGCCGGTACAACCAGCTCCACAGCGGCATTGAACCGGGCAAATGCAACAGTGGCGCCACCCACCACAGTCGGGGCAGGCGACGCGAAAGATAGCGAATCGCCGCGGCGCCCCCGTGCCGCCGCCCCTGCCGATCGACGACGTACATTTCGCGCATCAAATCATCGTGCGACAGGTCGGGATACCGCGCCGACACGCGCGAATCGTGCAGCGACAGATAAGCCAGCCGGCGCGCCGCAAACCAGCGTTCGATCGTACGAACCTGGCTGATGCAAAAACGGCAATGCCCATCGAAAATCACGACGTCGGCCAGCGGCCGCTGATCGGGGCCGGGCAGTGCAGTCTGCTGCGTTACCGGAGCTTCGAGAGTGGTTGACATTGCAGGTCTTCCGGCCGCGTGGGAGCCGAATTCGAAAACAAGGCAAAACCGTGACTAGGGAATTATACCCCTTCCTACCGCGACAGGCGAAACTGCCTGCGGGCTGCCCAAGCCCTCAACCGGCACAATCGTGCTGGAATAACGGGATTTATACGGCATTGGCAGGATTCAGACCGGCCCCTCGACGCGCCGGGCGATCTGGAATGCTTGTGGGGCAGATCAAGGAGCCGGTCGAGGCTGCTCGGCATCCATTTTCTTGAGATCCGTTTCCAGATCGTCGACAAGTCGCTTCAGAGCTTGAATTCGTTGTTCGCTGCTCTCCAGCGTGCTGGCATCACTCGCCAAGAACTTCTGCTTGTCGAGGAGAGCTTCGCGCTGCTGCTTCAGCTTGTCCAACCCTTGCTTGACGTCGTCACGATGCTTTTGAACCGCGACGAGCTTGTCTTGCTTTTCCTTGACCCAGATCAATTGTCCCTCTTCGCTCGAGAGCCTGTCGGTGATCTCCTGACGGCGAAGCGCAATTTTGCCCTCGACTGCCGTGCGCGCTTTCTCCAATCGTTTAAGGGTCGGGTTGTTATCCCCGTTAACCTGTTGCTTCGCTGCGGCTAGCGCCAGGTTGAGATCCTGAGATTGGTCGCTCAACTTTTTCAACTTGTCGTCAGTCTTGATTTCCTCGGCGATCCGCCCTTGTTGGACGTGGGGATCGCGGGCCAGCTCGATATCCAGCCTGAGCTGATCGAGTTCGTTCTCCAGATTTGCACATTGTGCGCGACGGTCGAAGAGTTCCTTATCGAGTTGTAAGAGTTGCTGGTCCATTTCCCGCCGGACGCGTGGAACGTCAGCCGCGTCGGTCGCGCCGATCATCTTGCTCAGGCGCGCAACACCTTTTTCATTTCCTGCCAGCTCGTCGCGCTTGGTGGCGAGCAACTGTTCCAATTTCTCACGCTTCGCGAGGACTGCCGCCGGACCGTTCGACTGCTTCTCGCGAGCCGCGAGCATCAACTTCGAAATCTCGTACAGCTTTTTGTTGAGATCATCGACCGGCGCCTGCAGTTCCTTGATTTGCTGTTTCTTGGCTTCCAACTCGCCGGTAGCCAATGTGGCCCGGGCCGCGTCTTCCGCTTGTTTCGTCAATTCCACGTCTTCACGCGTCAGTAGCGCCATTTGCTCCTGCAGTCGATCACGCTTGCGATGCGTAATCGCCAGGCTTCCAACCGCTTCGCGAAGCTTCCAGGCGTTCATGGCCGTCGCATCCGCGATCAGTTGCTCGCGGCGTGCGTCCCGCTTTTGCGACAGCGCACCGATGGCTAGCTTTTCAGCCTCGTCCGGCTGTGCCGCTGCTTGCAGCGCTTTCGTTCGTTTGGCGAGCTCTTCTTCGAATTGCAGCAGCGGAACGTCGTTCTGCAATACTTCAGCGATGCGAGCCTTTCGGCCGGCTTCATCTTTCCGCCAGGCGATCTCTTCGTTCAGTTTCCCGATCGCCGCATCCAACGACAGGCATTCGGCAGCACGCTGCCGCAGCTCCTGATCGACCGCGGCCAGCCGCCGATGGATCGCGGCACTTCGCTCGGCGGCTTCGATCGGATCGGCAACGCCCAGCGAGCGCCGCAGGTTTTCGAATTCGTACAATCCATGCAGAACTGCTTCGGTCTTCGTCTGCAGCTCATTTCGTAGGCTCTGCTCCTGATCCACGAGGAAACCGTCCAGATTGTTCGCTGGCGTTGCTGCTGGCGCGGTGCCCGGCGACCGTTGAGAAGAGTCGTCTTTCGGCGGCTGTACGACCCGCTCGACGCGCCGCGGCGACTTTTGTTCGGCTTCGAGTTGCTGGAGTTCGGTATTAAGCTGGTCCGTGAGATTTTCCAATGCCTGCAGCCGTTTCCGTTCGGCATCAACCTCGGCCATCTTCTTTTTGTGAAGCTCCGCGAGCTTCTCTGCCTTCTTCGCGCGTTCGGCAATCGATTTTTCAACGACCTCCCTAAAATACGTGTCGACCACGGCATCGACGATTTGCTTGGCCTGCTCAAAAGGCACTTGCGCCAGCGCAATTTCCAATAGCTCGCCATCGTCGGGAAAGCTGACTTGCAAATTATCGCGCAGCCAATTCTCGGGGTCCGTTTGCGACTGCATGAGCGGCAACTGTGCGATCGTCGGATCGTGAACCACGCGTGCCAAGAGTGACTTGCTGCGAATCCATTCCTTAATGGTGGTGCGATAAGTTTGGTATCCGTTGTTATCGTGACCGCCACCGTCAGGCATGACCCGCAGTAGTGCCACCCCCTTCCCATCACGTATCGTCGCCGTTGCTCGGGTGCGCTTAACAGTCGGACCAACGTTCGGCTCCGGCGCGATTGGCGATTGATCCGCCTGGGCCGAGGCCTGAGAACTCTTAGCCGTGGTGGGCGCTGGTGCGGCACGCACCACTTCCGAAAGCTTCTTTTGCGGAACGGCGGTCGACTGCTTAGGCAATTCGGGCACCGGCGACGCCTCGTCGAGATTCAACTTCTCGATCGACATTGCTTGCAGCTCGTGCTCCAACTTGTCGACGATCTCTTGCTGCACGCGAATTCGGGCACGCTTAACGTCCAATTCGGCCGTGTCGCGCGTCATCACGCTCAGCTTTTCCGTCAGCTCCGCTTGTTGTTGCTTGAGATCCTTCAACTGTTCGGAAACGCTGTCGCGATGCTTCTCGGTCGCGAGCTTCTTTCCTTCGTACTCTTTGATTTTGACGGCCTCGTTGGAGTCGGAGAATTTCTTCATCAACTCGTCGCGGCGCGCATGAATGCGGTCTTCGATCGATTGCTGTCGCCGTTTGAAGCCTTGCAGCCTCTCGTCGGGATCGCGACCCTGTTTCCGATTCTCCTCTCGGGCTTCGTCCAGCGCGATCTCCGCATCGATCAGTTGAGCCTCGAATGTTCGCAAGCGATCATCCTTCAGCATTTCTTCCTCGGCCCGTGCCTCGCGTGCGGCCGGATCGCGGGCCAACTCGATGTCGAGTTTGACCTTGTCGATCTCGACTTCCAGATTGGCCAATTGCGACGTGTGGCTGAAGATCGAATTGTTCACGACCGCCAATTGCTGCTGCAGCATCTGGTTCTGCGCAGCGGCCGTGGCCGGATCGACGATCCCCAGGTTTTTCTGCAACCCTTCGACGTCGTGCATATTGCGCACAAGCTGCTCGCTCTTCTGCTGCAATAATTCGCGCAACTTCGTCTCGCGTTTAGCCAGTAGTGCTCGCGCCGAGACGCTCTCGACCTTCTCGCCGCGGATCCGGGCGATGGCTTGCGTGGCGTCGCGATGACGTTCTTCGTTCTTGGCAGCCTCTTCCAGAGCGGGGATAGCCTCTTCGGCGGCGGGGCCAATCTTTCCGAGCGCGCGAATCGCCAGCGGCTGCACTTCTTCGTCGCTAAGTAGCTCTACGAGTTTCTTGGTCGATTCCGCGCCGTAGCCGCGCTGTCCGAAGGCGGCCAAAGCACCGATCGCCTCATTACGGGCCTGCAGACTGAGATCCGTATCGAGCTGCGTCACCCAATCCTCGAACGTGCGGCCGTCGTAGCGCAGACGTGTTCGCGCGTCATCCGCTGGCTTCCAAGGCGTACGTTTCGTAAGAGAAGGCTTTCGCCTGCCGGCATCGTGCGAAAACTTAATGCCCTGCTCGACTTCGTTGTCCGTGGCTTCCAACACTGCGTCTTCGTGCGGTTGTTGACGATCTTCGACCGCACGTAATCCACCTCCGGTCCCTTTCTTGACCGCGGCCAGCGCCTCGGCCGATCGTTTTTTCGCGGCGATGTGTCGTTGCAGGCGAGCGAGGCTTCGTTCCGCCTCGGCCACGTAGTAGTCCATCATGGCCTTCTTTTCGGCCTCGCCGCCGCGAGCCCCGATTTTGTAGAGAGCCACGATGCGCTGCTGCAAATCCGTCATTCGCGCAAGGTGAGATCGTTCGAATGCAAGACGCTCCTGATCGTTCGGAAAACGTATCGCCGGTTCGCCGTCTCCGCCGGGGATCTCAGCTTCGTCGGGATTATCGACCACCACTTCACTGCTGCTCTCGGCTTGCAGCAGGCGAAGCGACCAATCACAGATCTGGTCGAGCGTGATGCGATCTTGATCGTATTCGACACTCGCCATTTCATAGCCGGTGCGCGCCGCTTCGATTACCTCGGGAAATCGCGGCTTGGCGCGGTCACCGCCGTCAGCCGGCGCCACGTCGGGCACTGGCTGAGTCGGCGGCGCGGCCTCTTTCGTTTCGACAGTTTCGGCGTCGGATGCCGTCCCCAAAAAACTGACGGTCGGCGACTCTTCCGAGGGGCGGGTCGTTTGTTTTTCCCCGATCGCGTCGGCACTGGCTAGAATCTTCTCACCCGCGGCCAGGCCATCGGTGCCGACGACTCCCGGTTCGTCGCGGGGCGCACTGCGAATCAGCAGCATTCCGTCGGTGGCCGCGCGCCCCACGATCTCGACCTTGCGAAGCTCGAATTGTGTCGGTTTGTCTTTGGCTTCGACGAAGATGCGCCCCCAGCCGTGACCAGGATCCATCAGCACGGCCTCGGCCGGAATCGTGACCAGATCCAGATTCGCCGGCAGCGAAACCGTGGCCGTGATCGTTTGCCGAAACGGAATGCGCCGATCGGGGCTCTCCAGAGTGCCATGCACAATGAAGTTGTGCAGTGCGGGGTGATGGATCGCGCCATTCAGGTCGAACGTACCGGTCACCTGCTGATCTGGTTTGTCCGACCACGACCTCACCAGCCAGCGCCGCGCGTCCGCTGGCAGCAGTTGCAGTTTCGGTAGCTCTTCTTCGGGCACCTCGACCATGACTGGCATGGTGGCCGTGTCGGCGATGAGGAACAAATCGCGAGACGAATCGACGATATCCCCCACGTGGACGTTCTTTTCGATGATCAGGCCGTCGAGCGGACTAACGATCGGATAGTTGCCGGGGGCGTGCTCCGGCGGCGGCTGCCTCTCGCTTTTGGGGGTTGGCGTTTGGGCCGCCTCGCGCCAACGCTTTATGACCTCGTCAGAGATTCGCCAGCCGCGCAGCGTTCGCTCGATCCGCTCCACCCCGATCTTGGCCGTGGCAACCTGCCGTTCGGCCTCCCAGGTCGCGGCGGTTGCGACGGCCCCTTTTTCGGCAAGCCGAAGTCGATTGAGCGCTTGTAGCTCGACGTTCAAGCGAGCGTCGGCATCGATCAGCTCGCCCGCCTTGTCCGCTAGCTCCTTGCTCCAAACCGTGGCAAGAACTTGCCCCTGTTTGACCTCGGTATCGAACCCGATGGGCCGCGCCTTCTCACCCGCGGGACCTTCAATCGGGCTGATGGCGACAATGATGCCAGGCAAAAACGCTCGAACGTGCGAGGCGGCTTTCTTATCGATATTCGTCTTTCCTTTGACGCGCACTTGTTCGGCTTCGGCCGGCCTGACAATGGCAAGTCGCAGTCCGCGCGCGGTAAGCTCGTCTGCGGTAAAGTGAATCTTCCCGCGGCTTTGGTCGGCCAATACCTCCAGGCTTGATTTCGTCGAGATCGAACTGTGTTCGCTTGACGAGGGAGGGCTGCCATCCGCCAACGCCAGCGCAGTATCCTCCGGTGCGACAACCGATTCGCGCACATCCGGGGCTGTGCCGGGCCGTGCCGCGCCAGGCGCTTCCTGCGCCACGAGTTCCACGCGTACCAAGGCGGCGACGGCAAATCCGATGCAGGCCGTTAGTAACAGGGCCTTTTTCGTGGGCGAATCTTCATGCGAGCGTGCCGCCAGCAAGCGGCGGATGCGCGACGCCAGCGGTCGGCCGCGCGCAGCAGGGCTGTAAGCGGCATGACGCCCCGCGGCTTCCCCCAAGCGGAGCAGGGCCCGGGCGTAGGCCGTGGTCGAATTCTCGGCCGCGGCGGCACGATCGCAGGACCATTCGGCCGCTTCGTCGAAGCGACGCACCGCCCACCAGGCAAACGGATTGAACCAATGGGGTAGCGCCAATACACGTGCGGCCAAGGACTTCCACACATCGCCGCGCACCAAATGCGCCAGCTCGTGCCGCAGAATCGCAGCCCGCTCGGCCACGCTAAGCTCGCGCCACAGCGAACCAGGCACCAGCAATTCGTAACCTCGCGGCAGCCGGCACAGCATGGGGCCGGTGTCGTGCGTAACTCGCAAGGGCACCGCGGCGCGCACATTTTGTTCAGCGAGGAGCGACTGCCATTGGGCCAACCAATCTGCATCTCCCTCGCGGGCACACGGTAGACGGCGCACAAAGCGGATATATCCCACCAGCCAAAACGACACCAGCGCTAGGATGCCCGAGATCCACGCAGTGCCAAGAGACGGCGTCACGGCTGCCAAGACGTTCGTCGGTTCGTCTGTTGTCCCTTCTGCTGCCGCGAGTTCGTCGTCAGGCAATACAATCGCCTTGGAAACATCGTCGGACGCAATGTCGATCGAGACCGCCTCGCTCGGTCCAGCCATTGGTGCCTCCACGGCGAGCTCAGCGATCGGCGTTGCAGGCGTCTCGTCAAACGTTGGCACCGCCGCCGCTGTTTCTTCGGTCTGCGATTCCCCCAGCGGACTGCTGAGATCCTCGTGCGGCAACTCGATCGTGGCTAATGGCACGCTCGAGGAATCCGCAGTGTCAGCAGACACATCATTGGCAGGCGGCGCGATGACGTCATTCGTTGGATCGGCCGTGGACGGAATGAATTCCGTGTCGATCGCCGCAACTACCTCGCTCGGATCGTCGTCGACGATTCCCGCCGCGTCGTACCAGGGAACGTGTACCGGCCATTGCAGAAACGTCCAGCCAACCGCCAGCGCTAGCAGGCATCCCGCGCGGTGTACGCTCGGCGCCGAGACGCGTGCTGCCCGCAATAGCAGGCCAATGAGCAGCACGGCCACGGCCAGGGTTAAAGTGGTGCGACCAAGATTCAGCAGCAGTTCGTCCGTCATGAAGATCATGATTTCGCCTCGCGTTTGGACGTTTGAGAGCTGTTCCGACCCACGCGTTCCGCCTGACGCTGGCCGCTTTGCTCGGCGGCGGCAATCAGTTCCTTCAGTTCCGCAATCTCACTAGCCGTAAGATGGCGGTCCCGCACCAGGTGCGCAACCAACGGGACTACACTGCCGTCGCTGACGCGCTCCAGCAGCAAATCGAGATGCCGCGCACTGACGTCCGCCGGATTGACCACGGCCGCATAACGTGCCGGACGATCCGTGGTGCGGCTGACGATCCCCTTCTCCACCAATCGATTCAGCCGGGTCTGTACGGTGGTGTAGCCGATGTCGCGTTCGAGCGCGGCGTGCGCTTCGGAGAGGGTGGCGCCCCCTGCGCGCCACAGCATTTGCACGATCTCCATCTCGCCGGCCGAGAGCCGGGGCAGCTTGCGATTTTTACTCATCACGCCTCCGTGTACGACAAGTGTCATAAACGGGATTGTATGACCGTTGTCGTAAAACGCAAGAAAAAAATGCCGCGCGAGAGGGGAAGGCCTCCAACTCGGCACTAAGCCCCGTCGAGCCCGGCGCCTGAAGGCAGAAATCTCGGCAGTGCCATGCTTTTTGCACCGCAGGTGAAGAAAGAATGCGCGTCGAAAGTCAACGCCGGCCACGCACGACAGAAGGGGGCATTAAAACCCAAGCCGACCAACGGCTAGATCGACCAGTTATAGGTCAGTCGCAGTGCCGCATGCACGATGGTCGTCAGATTGATCCGGCTAACCGGTTTCGCTAATACCGAGAAAGCATCTGCGCGCCGCGCCTCTTCGCGCAGCTCGTCGTCAGCATTCGCCGAAAGAATGATGCAGGGGAGCACGAGCTTGATTTGCTTTAGTTTCCGCAAGGTTTCAAGCCCGGTTAGCCGCGGCATGTGCATGTCCAGCAGGACCAAATGCACTTCTTCGCGCTGGACGACGTGTAACGCCTCTTCGCCGTCGCTGGCCATGAACGTACGAAAACCTTGCGGCTCGAGCACGCCGCGAAGCGTTTCCCGAAAGCTCAGGTCGTCGTCAGTTATCAGCAGATTGGGCATGGCGCCGGTCACGGCATAATCCCCTTCCGCACGTGGACTTTCGAGCCCATCGTGGCGGTATTAGTTCCTTGCACCAACGAATGCATTGCAACTCAGATGCCGATTGCTCGCCTGTACGGCCTTCGACGAGCATCCGGCACGCGGTAATCCCTTGCCTGTATTCATGTTAATATCGAAGGGCGGCCTCTTTCCACAAGTTAGCTTAGGTAATTTGGCAGAAGTTCCGATGGCTTTTGCCAGGAATTCGCTGCCAATTCGGCAGGCATTCTCAGCTTGTAGGCGATATTCGGCCGACGGGGGGCCGGCGCGGCAGGCGTGAGCCGTCGAGAGGGGTGTCGCGTCGCCCTGATCGATGCGCGGGCCTGCGGCAACGGCGTTGATGATCCGGCTCCAGCGTCCTCGTGATCCCCCTTGTCATCTTCGAGCGCGCGGCAAGGATTTGTTTGCGAGGCACTCTCCGTTGATTCAGTCCTCAGAACATGCGGAACAGGTTCGCCACATTCTCATCGCGCGGGCGAGACCAGCAGATCAAGCGCGATAAATTTTACGAATCGCAACGGTGTTTCACGGTCGGCTTGTCAGGGGGCAGGGCAACTCTATACTACCGATGAAGTTGTTCATTTTGCCGCCACCGAATCGCGCACTCCCCGCTCGCAGAGTGCCCAGGAAAGATCTCGCGTGACAAGCACTTCTCCGCAGTCGTTCTATCTGCGTCACGAGTTTCTGATCAAACGCCTGCATTCGCTCACCGGTTTGATGCCGGTTGGCCTTTACATGGTGGTCCACCTGCTGACCAACGCCAGCCTGTTGGCAGGGGCGAAGTCATTCCAGACGAACGTCGACTCGATCCATTCGCTCGGGCCGGCGCTCCCCTTGATCGAATGGACGTTCATCTTCCTGCCGATCATATTTCACGCCGTCGTGGGCGTGATGATCGTCCGCAGCGGAAAGTCCAATTCCAGCCGGTATGCCTACTCGGGCAATGTTCGCTATACGCTGCAAAGGGCCACGGCCTGGATCGCCCTGGTGTTCATTTTCTGGCACGTGTTTCACATGCACGGCTGGCTTCATAACGACTATTGGATGAACAACCTGGCCAAGCCTCTGTACGGCGGGCAGTTCAATCCGCACCATGCCACGTCCTCGGTCGGCTTGGCGCTGGCTCCCTTTACGGCGCGAGTTGCGTATGCGATCGGCGTCGCGGCCTGCGTTTACCACTTCGCCAACGGCCTGTGGACGATGGGAATTACCTGGGGCATCTGGGAAACCGCCACGGCACAACGCCGCGCCAACTGGGTCTGCAGCGGCATTGGGATCTTCATTTTCGTGGTCGGTATGGCCGCCTTGTTCGGGGCTGTACGGGCCGGAGAAAAAGACAATCTGCTCAAGGCCGAGGCGTACGAACAGGCCAAGGACGATGCCGAGCAGCGTTTCGAAGAAGACTACAAGTCTCGGCTAGAACAAGAGAAGGCTCCGGGGAAATCTGCCGAAACGAAACCGGCCGAGAAGCCTCCGAGCGACGAGCCGATCCCGCCCGTGGCCCAATCAATTCCGCGGCCGTAGACAACGAACAAATCCGCCCTCTGTCGAGTGGCGGGGCTGGCCCGCTCGGCCTGTGCGGCTCAAAAGAGCCGCGGCAATGAATAACGCGAGGTTCAAGCGAACATGGCAAAGCAACGCGTGATGATCGTCGGGGGTGGCTTGGCAGGCTTGGCGGCCGCCATGGAACTGGCCGAGTCCGGCATCGACGTCGACCTGATGAGCCTCACCCCGGTGAAACGCTCGCACAGCGTTTGTGCCCAAGGGGGCATCAACGCTGTCAATTCGGTCACCCGACAGCAAGGTGATCGCGAGTGGCTGCACTTCGACGATACGGTCTACGGCGGCGACTTTTTGAATCATCAGCCGCCCGTCAAGGAAATGACGGACTGGGCGCCCAAGATCATCGATCTGATGGACCGGCTGGGCGTACCGTTCAATCGCACGCCTGAGGGCTTTCGCGATCAACGCCGCTTCGGCGGAACGCTCTTCAAGCGGACGGCATTCGCCGGCGCCACGACAGGCCAGCAATTGTTGTACGCCCTGGACGAGCAAGTCCGCCGCTGGGAAGTCGCGGGCAAGATCAAGAAATACGAGTTCTGGGATTTCCTTGGTCCCGTGATCGACGATGCGGGCATTTGCCGTGGCTGCGTCGGGCAGGACCTGGTGACGATGGAAATTCGCACCTTCCCGGCCGACGCCGTGATCCTGGGCACCGGCGGTTGCGGATTGATCTACGGCCGCTCGACGATGTCGATGGCATGTACCGGCAGCGCCGCGGCGCGTGCTTTTCGCGCCGGCGCGAAATACGGCAATGGCGAGTTCATCCAGGTTCATCCCACAGCCATTCCCGGTGCCGACAAGCTGCGATTGATGAGCGAAAGTGCTCGCGGTGAAGGGGGGCGCGTGTGGGTACCACGCAAGCCACAAGACACGCGCGACCCGAAGCAGATTCCCGAGGCTGAACGTTATTACTTCCTTGAAGAACGCTACCCGAAGTACGGCAACCTGGTACCGCGTGACATTGCCACGCGCGAGATTTTCAACGTTTGTACGTATGAGGGACTGTCGGTCGAGCAGGATCGGCTGTGCGTCTATCTCGACGTCACGCACATTCCTCGCGCGACGCTCGATCAAAAGCTCGGTGGCATTCTCGATATCTACGAGAAGTTTCAAGGGGTCGACCCGCGTGAAACACCGATGAAGATTTTCCCGGCCGTTCATTATTCGATGGGCGGACTGTGGGTCGATTACGAGCGAACCGCGGCCGGCGGGCTGCGGCTGGGGTCGCCGAAAAATCAGGTCACGAACATCCCTGGCCTGTATGCCATCGGCGAGTGCGATTACCAGTATCACGGCGCCAACCGGCTGGGAGCCAATTCACTGCTGAGCTGCATTTTCAGCGGCCTCATCACGGCCCCTGGCATCGCCGCCTGGATGAAGAACGCACCGCGCGGCGCGGCGGTTGACCAGCCGTCGAGCTTGTTCGACAGTGCCCGTCGCCAGCACCAGCAGGCGCACGATAACTTGCTGAAGCGCACCGGCGGCGGCGAAAACCCCTACCTGATCCATCAGGAACTGGGGAACGTCATGACCAAGGCGGCCACGGTGGTGCGTCGCAACGACACGCTCGCCGAAGCGTACGGTACGGTGTGCGAGTTGGAGGAGCGAGCCAAGCACTGCTCGCTTTCAGACACCGGCAACTGGACCAACCAGAACGTGGTCTTTACCAAGTCTCTGATTGATATGTTCCCGCTGGCCAAGGTGATCGTCAAAGGTGCCTTGCAACGTGACGAATGCCGCGGCGCCCATTTTAAGCCCGACTTTTCGATGCCCGGGCTCGAGGCGACCGAGCCGGCGGCGCATCGTCGCGAGGCGGAAGCCTGGTGCGATCGGTTCGAAGAGAATACGCGCAAATGGTTGAAGTCGACGATTGCAACGTATGTTCCGGACGGCGATCCGGTGCTGACATACGAAGAAATCGACACGACGTTGATTCCGCCGCGTCCGCGACTGTACGGCCTGGTCGGAGCCGAAGCCATCGAGGAAGTGTGGAAGGAACGTTCGGCCGCGAAGACCGCCGGCCATGACGGCAACGGCTCGCAAGGTAAAGGAGCGGCCAAGACCGTCGCCGCTGGGTAACGAAAACACGACGATTTGATCCACGGGTAACACAGATTTCAGATACAGAAGATACGAACCTCGGTTAGAGTCCCCTCACCCTGCCCTCTCCCGGCGGGAGAGGGACGTTCAGGAAATTCTGCGTAGCCAGAAGCGCCAAAGGAACCCATGCAAGCCACTACTAACGGACATTCGTCGCACGAGACACACGCTGACGGGCATGGGCATGCCGCGCCGCAGGTCACGGAATTCGACGTCCGCATCCTGCGACAGGACGCGCCGGGCGAGGCCAGCTACTGGGAACGGCACCGCATCAAGCGCGAGCCGGATATGAACGTCATCAGCGTGCTGCAACGCGTCGCGGCCCAGGCCAAAACCGTGGAAGGGGGACGCGTCGCGCCGGTGGCGTGGGATTGCAACTGCCTGGAAGAGGTGTGCGGTGCTTGTACCATGCTCGTCAACGGGCGCGTTCGCCAGGCCTGCACGGCCCTGGTCGATCGGCTCTTGGCCGAACATCCGGACGAGATCGAACTGCGTCCGATGGAGAAATTCCCCGTCGTCCGCGACCTGGTGGTGAATCGCCGCCGGTTGTTCCGCGCCCTGGAGAAAGTCCGGGCCTGGATTCCGGTCGACGGTTATTACGACATGGGGGCCGGCCCGCGCGTCTCGCCCGAGCAGCAGCAGCAAGCGTATCCGTTGTCTGAGTGCATGAGCTGCGGCTGCTGCCTGGATGCTTGCCCACAATTCACGAAGCTCGAGGTCGAGCCGCACGAAGGGGAATCGGCCACCGATTTTGCCAAGCGCGAACAAGCGGCCTTCGACACGCACTTCGTCGGCGCGCACGCCATCAGCCAGGTCATGCTGTTCAATAACCATCCCACCGGTGCGCTCAATGCCAATGAGCGGCTGGACGAACTCATGGCTCCCGGCGGCATCCAGGACTGCGGCAACGCCCAGAACTGCGTGAATGTCTGCCCGAAGAAAATTCCCCTCACCACCAGCATCGGCCGCGCCGGCCGGGCCACGGCCCTGCGGGCGATTACGAAGTGGTTCAGCGGCTGAGCTACTCCTCTGGTTTCCACCAGGCAAACTGCCGTTCGCCGGTAGAGACCTGCCATCGGTCCGACTAAGATGGACCGACTAACAAGTTCGGGAGAGGTGGCTGAGTGGCTTAAGGCGACGGGTCCTTCGGGATTCGTGGTCGGGCAACCGATCCGCACGTTCGAATCGTGCCCTCTCCGCTAACGATTTGCCGCATTGGTTTCCCGGCACAGTACTTATCTGCCGCCCCAGTTTAAAGCTGCACGAGCAAGCGGCACGCCCCCAGGGCATTCGTTAACCCCCGCCTTGATCGCCCCCCCTCTGCACCCGTATACTGACGGGTCTTGGTTAGGGCCCCCGGGCCTCAGGATTCGCTCGCGCCCGTGCAGGGCCCGGCGCACGCTATTCGGAGAGATTTGTCATGACGATGGATAAAAGCCTGCGGACTACGCTCGGATTGGTCCGTGCCCGTGGCGTACTGAGCCGCGGCGAGCGGATCGCGAAGCTGCAGGAAATGGACCGCTTCCCCGATGGCCGCAGCCCCCTGGGCCTGCCCAAGGTCCGGGTGATGAAGCTCTCGATGAAGAAGAAAAAGAAGACCAAGGAAGAGGGCGAAGGGGACGCCGCTGCACCGGCCGCCGCCAAGGGAGCTGCGCCGGCCGGCAAGGCGCCGGCTGCCAAAGCCCCCGCCGCGAAGGCCGCCACTGCTGGCAAGGGCGCTCCGGCCAAGAAGTAGTCGTGCCATTGGCAAGATTGCAGTGCCGTTCCGTCCCTGCGCGTAGCGAGCCAGTGCCTCAAATGCGGTGCGACGAAAGATACGCCACGCAGCGTTGAAAGCTGTTGAATCATGCGCGTCACGCTCGAGTACGGTAAAACCGGCCTGCAGGTCGAGTTGCCCGCGGAGCGAGTTGTCCGCACGCTGGGCTACAAGGACGCGCAACCGCTTGCGGACCCATCGGCTGAGCTAGCAAAGAAGCTGGCCGAGCCGAATGGCACGCCACCTCTGGCAGAACTGGCACAAGGTCGTCGCGACGCCTGTATCGTGATTTGCGATATTACGCGGCCGGTGCCCAATCAATTGATTCTGTCGCAAGTGCTGCCGACGCTCGAGGCGGCCGGCATTCCGCGCGATTCGATCAGGATCCTGGTGGCCACGGGCCTGCACCGCCCGGCGACCGCAGCCGAGATCGTCGAGATGGTCGGCCCGCACGTCGCGGCCCAGTATCGCGTCGAGAATCATCATGGCACCGTCCTAGCCGAGCATACGTACCTGGGAGAAAGTCCCCGCGGCGTCCCGGTATGGATCGATTCCCGGTATGTGAACGCCGATTTGAAAATCACGATCGGATTGATCGAGCCGCATCTGATGGCCGGCTTCTCGGGAGGGCGCAAGCTGATCTGTCCCGGACTGGCCGCGCTCGAGACGGTCAAAGTGTGGCATGGCCCGGCTTTTCTCGAAAATCCCAAGGCCGACTGCGGCATCCTCGACGGAAATCCCGTCCACGAAGAAAACACCTGGATCGGCCGCCTCGCTGGCTGTGACTTTATTATCAATGCCGTAATCGATGATCAGCGCCGTCCACTGGCCCTGGTGGCGGGCGACATGGAAGGGGCGTTCCTTGAGGGTGTGGCGTTTGTCCGCCGTGTGGTCGTCGATACCGTCGTCGAGCCGGTCGATGTCGTAGTCACCAGCGCGGCCGGCTATCCGCTCGACACGACGTTTTACCAGGCGGTGAAGGGGCTGACCGGTGCGCTCCCCATCGTGAAACAAGGGGGCACGATCATTTTGGCCGCCAGCATGACCGAGGGAATCGGCAGCCCCGAGTTCGCCAGCCTGTTTCGCGAGCACGAGAATCTGGAAGTCTTCGTCCAGCGGATCTTGGGCCAAGATTACTTCGTACTCGATCAATGGCAACTCGAGGAATTGGCCAAGGTCTGTCGCAAGGCGCGCGTGAAGATCATCACCGACGGCCTGCCGCGCGAAACGATCGACAGCCTGTTCGTCGAAAGCGCGCCGAACGTTGAAACGGCCGTCGCCGAATCACTCGCCGAGTACGGACCACAAGCCACGATGGCTGTAATACCCAAAGGTCCCTACGTGCTGGCCCAGGTCGCGACGAAAAACTAATCCTTGCCGCGATTAAATACGTTTTGCCCACATGGGCGGGCAGGGCGACGGGGTGCCGAAGCGAGTAAACTCACCCTCATCGAAACTCTAATCGCGCGAGACTGAATCGCCACTTGCGAAAATTCCCTACTGCCCCATCAACGACGCAAGCCATGACCGACCGCCTGATTCCCCCACGACTGCTCTTTCAATTCTCGGCGCCCTGCCATCGCCATGAGCCTCTATGGTCACCGACTGGCGCGCAGCTTGGACCGCAATTTCGTTTGCCCAGCTTCGCCGAGCTCGACGAGCAGATCTCGTTTGCCGATGTTCGCGCGGCTTGGGGCGACGCGGGGCTCGTGTTCTCGGTGCAAGTTTCCGGCAAGCGGCGGCCCCCTTGGTGCCGTGAATCGCGCCCCGACGAAAGTGACGGGCTGCGTTTATGGATCGACACCCGCGATACACACAACATCCATCGTGCCAGCCGCTTTTGCCATCAGTTCATCTTTCTGCCCGCCGGCAGCGGTCGCAATCTGGCCGATCCGTACGGCGAGTTGTACTTCATCAATCGGGCCCGCGAAAATCCCAAGTCGATCCGGGCCGACCTGCTGAAAGCGCGCAGCGAAAAGCGAGTGGATGGATACGTGCTCGAAGCGTACATTCCCGCGGCCGCGCTCACGGGCTGGGATCCAGCCGAGCACCCGAAGCTTGGCTTCACCTACGCCGTCGTCGATCAAGAGCTGGGCGAGCAAACGTTTAGTTGCGGCAAGGAATTCCCCTATCGCGACGACCCCAGCGTGTGGGGAACGCTGGAACTGGTGCGGTAACAGCGGTCAGCAGTCCAATGGCGTTTGACAGCAAACACCACCAGCTCGACTTGCACTCTTTGGACGACGAAGTTTCGCGGGCTGTTTTAGTGCCGTGGGTATCGAAGGCTTGGTATTTCGGCTGGTGCTACGGTTTTCCCTGGGGTGGCCCGATCCTCCTGCACTTTGCCAATCGCGGCAATGAAACCGCTGAGCTACTGACCGTACTGGCCTGGCCAGTCTTGTTCCTGGTTACCGGCATGTATATTGGCACACGTCGTCAAACGCGCATTCCGCCACAGGCGTGCGCCGCCGCAATCCGCGAGATCGCGCGGCACAACGCCCGGTTTTCCAATATTTACAACGTTGGGATCGCGTTCCTAGCGGCTTTCGAATTTGCGGCGTCGATTGCCCTGTCGCTCAAAGGCGATCTCGAACCGTTGACCGGGTATGCGATCCTAACGGCCGTTCTATTTGCGCCGTTCGCCGTTCTGAACTCGTGCGCAGAGCGCCAGCTACTCAAGGGGCAACTAATTGCCCTTGATGTCTATGCGAGTGCATTGCCGAGTGAGCCGGCCGCCTAACGGAGACGCTAATCGTCGCTTTCGACGACGCCCAGCACCTGGCCGACCGCGATCTCTTCGTCTTCTACGGCCAGTGATTCCACGAAACGGCCGCTGGCGGGCGCCGGCAGATCGACCGTCACGCTGTCAGCGGATAGCTCAACCAACCGATCCCCTTCCGTGACCTCCGCCCCCAACTCAACCAGCCACAGACTGAGCGTTACGTGACGGCTGCCAAGCCCAAGGTCCGGTACCACGAGGTTATGTCGCACGCGTGTTCCCTCGTGGCTCATGATCGCTTAGGCGAGGATTCCAAGTAGAAGAGACGATCCACAGATGACACAGATTTCGCAGATAAAACGGAAAATCTCATGGCGGACTACGTCCTGCCTACAGGCAGTACGATTCCCCCGATTCCTAATCTGCGTCCATCTGCGAAATCTGCGGCTACCATTCGTCCGACGAAGTCAGTGAATAGAACTGCAGCGTCGTGCAAGGCCGGCTGAATCCTACTCGGCCATTTCACGCGCGTGATAGCTCGATCGAACAAATGGTCCGCTGGCGACCTGGGCAAAGCCCATCCGTCGAGCAGCGAGGCCCAATTCGTCGAACTCCTCCGGCGGCAGATAGCGAACAACCGGTAAATGTTCGGGCGAGGGCTGCAGATATTGCCCCAGCGTCAACAGATCACAGCCGACATCTCGCAGATCGGCCAGCGTATCGAGCACCTCGTCACGTAATTCGCCGAGGCCCAGCATTAGGCCACTTTTGGTTTTGATCGTGGGATCGAGTTCCTTGACGCGCCGCAATAATTCGAGCGTCCAGCGATAGTCGCTCTTGCGACCGCGCACTTCGCGATACAGCCGCGGCACCGTCTCGGTATTGTGATTGAACACCTCGGGCCGGCTGGCGACGACGCGCTCGATGGCGCCAGGCTTGCCGAGAAAGTCAGGCGTCAGGACCTCGACCGCGGCCCCCGTTCGCTCACGCACGGCCAGTACGCAGCGATAGAAATGTTCGGCGCCCCCGTCGTCCAGATCATCACGTGTAACGGATGTGATCACGACGTGAGCCAAGCCCAGGCGGGCGGACGCCTCGGCCAATCGATCGGGCTCGTCCAGTTCGACTTGCTGCGTTTTTCCTTTGGCCACGGCGCAAAAACCGCACGGTCGCGTGCAGACGTTGCCCAGGATCATGAACGTGGCGGTCTTCTGCGAATAACACTCCATGCGATTGGGGCATTTCGCATTGTCGCAGACCGTTTCCAGCCGCAACTCTTCCAGCAGATTCGCCGTGAAGTGGTTGCTATTCCCCTTCGGCACGTTGCGCTTCAGCCAGCGCGGCAAGCGGGGCGCAGCCTCCCGAGAAACCTCTTCAGGCGTGATGATCGGCAGGCTAACTGGCGCGGGCAGTTGTGACATTCGTCAGTGCAGGGGGCGTCAACAGGACATGACTAGTATGCAAATGATAGCGGGTGCAATCGAAAGCCTCGGCCACACGCCGTACCAGGCTTTCTCGCACCCGAGTCATTTTAACATTTTGTTGGCGTTCGATCGTCAAAGAACTCATCACGGCCCGGCGACGGCTGTCGCTGTAAACGGCCGTAAGCATTCGCCGGGCGGGAGATACGTTCACGTAGGCCCCGTAATAGGTCACCCAATTTTTCACGGCCGCGTTCAGCGACACGATCTGTCCCGTGCGTCCCCACACCCCCCACCGATTCTCGGGCGTTTGCCCCTGAAAGCCTAGCTCGGCAAGCGCCGCGGCAATTCCCGCCTGCAATCGCGACAGGTAATCGCCCACCGTCCAACCCAATAGCGCGAGCGGCACGATGGGGTAAATGGCCAATTGCCCGGGCCCATGCACTATCGATCCACCGCCCCGGTTGACCCAGCGGACCGATAGTCCCTCGCTGGCCAAAGTTCGCGGGCTGAGACGCACGTCCGGGCGCGATCCTTGCCGGCCGACGGTGATCGTCGGCAAATGCTCGCAAATCAGCAGAGTTATCTGTCCATCCTGCCTGCCACTGGTCTCGTAAACCAGCCGCTGCTGCAACGCCAAGCAAGCCTCGAAATCGACCGTCCCCAACAAATACGCAGCCAGAGCCGGACGCGAAAGTTGCGCTCGAGCCTCGGGCGTATTGGCGAGATTTTCAGGGATGGATTTACGCATACTTGTGTTTGTAGTTTCGCTCGGCAGTATCGAGCACCCGGCACGGCGACGGCCTGACGCCCGCTCGCTCTCGCGTATAATGAGCGCTCTGGCTACTCTAACAAGAGATTTTCCACCGTCAAAGGTTGACTTTCGGTCGGCTGAGCCACAGTGGCAGCTCGCGACGAATGACGTCGGTGGCCGTTTAGAGAAAAAATTGCCCGCGCATGGCCAAGAAAAGTGATACGCCCGACCGCGAACACGACAACGAGCGGTTGATTAGCCAGAATCGCTCGGCCCGGCATGAATACGAGGTGCTCGACACTTTGGAATGCGGGATCGTGCTCGTCGGCAGCGAGGTAAAGAGCCTGCGCACGGCCCACGTTTCGCTTGACGAAGCGTACGCACGTCTGAAGGGGGGTGAGGTATGGCTGGTCGGCTGCGACATCCCCGAGTACCTGCAAGCCAACCGATTCAATCACGAGCCACGGCGGCCGCGCAAGATCCTCATGCACCGCCGCGAGATTATCAAGTTCGCCAGCAAGGCGTATGAAACCGGTCTGACGCTCGTCCCCTTAAAGCTCTACTTCAAAAAGGGAAAAGCCAAGCTGCTGTTGGGAGTGTGCCGCGGCCGCAAGACTCACGACAAGCGCGAAAAGCTGAAGAAACGCACGGTTCAGCGCGACATCCAACGCGCAATGCGTGACCGGTAGCGGATTCGGCTGCGGCAAGGTCCGGCACATGCATGGCTGCACAGCGCCCCGCAATCGCACGATAAGTTCCGAGTCGGGCTTTCGATCGGGTAGCTTCGTGGCAATTCCCCCGCGCCCCACAGTCAAAAGATGCCCGCCCAATGCCTGGTTTTGCGCCACGGGAAGCTAAGCTTTCGCAGCGGACGGCCGCGCACGGCAGCCAATGTGCGCAGTCTTTCAATGCACTTCGGGGGTCGCCGAACATGACAAATCAGAATTCTGCGGTGCCTGCGTCTCGCACGCCTCTTTTTGCGTCCATCGTGTTGGGTTGCTTAGGCGTGATCGACCTCGTGCGCGGAGTGTTGCACACTTTTTTCGTGCAGCATTCGGCCGTTGATATCGCCGGCTTGGATCTGGCGCATTCGGGCCAGGATCAACTGCTCTTATTGGGCGCGTTTGGTATCTCGAATTTTCTCACCGGTGCCCTGTTTCTCGCCGTGGCCTGGAAGGCGCGGTCCTTGGTGCCGACCGTCCTGGCAATTATTCCGTCGGCCTACCTGCTGGGCTTTATCGCGTTCCGTCTCAATCACATTATGCCCGAGGCGGCATTTCCAGGCCGAACCTTCATGCTCGCCTACTCGAGCGTCTGCGTGCTAGCCCTCGTGGCGTGTCTCGTCGTTATGCGAACGTGTCCAGGGAGACAGGCAGCGGCAGGGGCGAAAAAGGCATTTTTCTGATTCGCTAGATCAGAAGAGTATCAACGAACATGCCCACGCTTAGGACGTGGGCATGTTCAATAATCGCTATGTTCGTCGCTGCAAATCGCAAGAAGCAGCAGCACCAGCCGGGGACGCTTACTTAGCCCCGACCAGTTGTTTCTTCTTCTCGGCCAGGATTTCTTCCTGGATGCTGGCCGGCACGCGTTTGTAGCGCGAAAACTCCATCGTGAACGTTCCCTGGCCCTGCGTCATACTGCGCAGGTCGGTCGAATAGCCGAACGTTTCGGCCAGCGGCACCTCGGCCTCGATCACGGCCAGGTTTCCCTGAACCTCGCTCGAGACGATCATGCCGCGGCGGCTGGTCAATTCGCCCGTGACCGAGCCTTGGAACGTGACCGGCACTTCGACTTCCAGCTTCATCACCGGCTCCAAGAGAACCGGCTTCATCTTCAGAAACGTCTCGCGGAAACAACCGCGGGCACAGATCTGGAACGCCATATCCGAGCTGTCGACGTCGTGGTACGAGCCGTCTTCGAGAACGGTCTTCACGCCCACGATCGGGAAGCCGGCCAGGGGGCCCTTCTTCAACGAATCGCGGAAACCCTTCTCGACGCTGGGAATGTATTCCCGCGGGATGCGGCCGCCGATAACATCGTCTTCGAATTCGTACGCCTCGGGGGCGTCCTCCGGCAGCGGGAAAAAGTGACCCTTGATATGGGCGTATTGACCCGAACCGCCGGTTTGCTTCTTGTGCTTGTAGTCGTAATCAGTTTCCTTGGTCGGCGCCTCACGGTAGCTGACCTTCGGCGCGCCGACTTCGACGTCCACCTTGTACTCGCGACGCATCCGCTCGACGTAGATTTCCAGGTGCAGCTCACCCATGCCTGCGATCAGGGTATCGCCGGTTTCCTCGTCACTGGTGGCGCGGAACGTGGGATCTTCCTTCGTAAAGCGCTGAAGCGCTTTTGAGAGCTTGTCGCCACCCTCACGCGAAATAGGCGTGATGGCCATCTTGATGACCGGATCGGGCACGAACATGCTTTCCAGCGTGCAGTACTTGTTCTGCGAGGCATAGGTATCGCCGCTCGCGCAGTCGATGCCGATGATCGCCACGATGTCGCCGGCCGAGGCGCTATCGATTTCCTCGCGCTTGTCGGCGTGCATCCGCAGGATGCGGCTGAAGCGCTGCTTCTGACCGGTACGCTGGTTGAAGTGCGTATCGCCCTTATTGATCGTTCCCTGGTAAATCCGTGTGAACGTCAACTGGCCGTACGGATCTTCGACGATTTTGAACGCCATGCCGACGAACGGCTTGGCCGGATCGGGCTCGAGCGGGAACTTCTCATCCGGCTTGTCGTACACCTTGGCCGAGACCTTGCGGTCCAGCGGCGAGGGTAAATAACGGACGACCGCGTCCAACAGCGGTTGCACACCCTTGTTGCGATAGGCGGTGCCCATGAACACGGGAGTGACGTCCTGCTCTTGGACGGCGCCCTTGACGGTCTTGTGAATCAGCTCGATCGGTACTTCCTGCTCGGCCAACAATAGCTCCATCAACTCGTCGCTGTACATAGCGAGAGCTTCGAGCATTTCCTGCCGCGACTGGACCGCTTCTTCCTTCAGGTCGGCGGGAATCTCTTCTTCGCGAACGTTCTCGCCGTTGTTGCCATCGAAATAGATGGCCTTCATCGAGATCAGGTCGATCACGCCTTCGAACTTGTCTTCTTTGCCGATGCCGATTTGCATCAACACGGCTTCGCAATGCAGCTTCTCGCGCAATTGCTTCACGACACGGCGGTAATCGGCGCCGGTGCGGTCCATCTTGTTGATGAACGCCAACCGCGGCACGTGGTAGCGCTTCATCTGGCGGTCGACGGTCATCGACTGGGACTGCACACCACCAACGGCGCACAGCACCAGGACGGCGCCGTCCAACACGCGAAGGCTGCGTTCCACCTCGACCGTGAAGTCGACGTGGCCCGGAGTATCGATCAGGTTGATCTGATGGTCTTCCCACGAGACCGTGGTAGCGGCGCTGGTGATCGTGATCCCGCGCTCGCGCTCCAGATCCATGTGATCCATGGTCGCCCCGCCTTCACCCTTCACCTCTTGAATGCGGTGAATGCGTCCGGCGTAGAACAAGATGCGCTCGCTGAGCGTGGTCTTGCCCGAATCGATATGCGCCGAAATGCCGATGTTGCGTAGGTTGGCCAAGTCCATGGTCGAGTCTCTTAATCCAGTGAATTACACCGAGTGAATAGTTCCCTTTGACCGACTGAGGGTCTATAGCGTCCGCGCCACAAGCACAGGGGATCGCAGTCGCATGGGGGATCGCCGGAAGGAACGAGAACCCCGTTAGGCAGGCAAGGACCCCGTGAATCCCCCGCAGATATGCACTCTATCCGCAGAGAGCGGGACCAGCATGGCAAGGTGCCTGTCTAACTATCGTAACCCATTTCTTCGGCACGCAAAGGCCAAATTGAGCACAAGGATTTGATTTCCGGATGAGATTCCTATGAAGAATCCGTGAAATCACCTCTTGAGCGTTTCGACCCTGGCAATCTGGGACGCTTGCGACCGACGCGTCCCCTCTCCCCAACCCCCTTTCTGGAATTCCGTAAGGTTGATTTATCCCCCTGATAGAACTAGCTTTAACCGACTATGACAAGCACCTCCGACACGCCCAGTTCCAACCAGCAATTGCCCCCGAACTCCCCGGCAGCAAACGCCGGCTGGCGGGACACTTTGCTAGCAGCCTACCCGTGGCTGGGCTTCGTGCTGCCGCTGGTAGTGTTCCTGGCTATGACCAGTTTCGAACCAACCCCGCCGCCGGCACCAGCCGAGGCAGGCTCCGTCGAGCAGACAGCCGAGCCGTCGGGCTGGTTCGGATTGAACGTTCCCTACAGCGCGTATCCCTATGTTTATACGCTGAAGGTGGCACTTTCGATCGCGGCTATTGCGTTTGTCTGGCCGACGTATCGGCAATTCCCTTTTAAGCTAAGTCCGTTGGCGTTTGTCGTGGGTGCGGTTGGCGTCGTCATATGGGTGGGCATTTGCCATCTCCAACTCGAGCAGCGCATTTTGCCAGCAATTAGGCTCGGTAGCCTGTTGGGGTCGGGACAGCGCAGCGCGTTTAATCCCCTCGTCGAACTAGCCGCGCAGCCCGCCTGGGCCTGGGGCTTCTTGACGATCCGCTTCATCGGATTGGCGCTCGTCGTGCCCGTGATCGAAGAGTTCTTTCTGCGCGGGTTCCTGATGCGAGCCTGCGTTAGCGAGAACTGGCCGGCCGTCCCGTTCGGCACGGTGAACTTGCTGGCGGTCGCGGCCGGCACCGTGGTGCCAATGGCAATGCATCCCGGCGAGCTGTTCGCAGCGCTCATTTGGTTTTCGATGGTTACGGGCCTGATGGTCCTGACGCGCAACATCTGGGACTGCGTTGCCGCCCACGCCACCACGAATCTACTGCTGGGAATCTACGTGGTGGTCTGGAACCAGTGGCATTTGATGTAAGCCACGATCGCGTCGCCAGCTCCGCAGAATCTTGACGAACTGTGCTCCTGCCGGCAGCGGGAAAAGCACGACGACCATGGTCGTACCGCTTCCAAGATTTTCCATTGGGGGACGAATTGGGGGTAAACCATGCCCCGATCGCCCCCGGGTTACTGCTTTCACCCTCGATCGAGGGTGCTGGCGCACGGGGCGACCGCCCGTGGCCGTCGGTGGTACGCTTTAAATGGAACCTGGCTGCGGATTTTCGCGGCCTATTTCAAACCAGTACGAGTCTCTCTGCAGTGACCATGGCAATCGCAGAGCCCACGGCAATCATCCCCGATCCTGTCGCGGAATACCGGCTTCGCCTGGCGGCGCGCCAGGCCACGGTACGCCGTGTGGCGCGGTGGAATCAGCGCATCACGCTGGGGCGCCGGCTGATGCTCTTTTCCGTGATCGGATACGTGGTTTTCGATCCAACCGAAGCCCAGGCCCTGATCCCGCTGGGCATTGCCCTGATACCCTTGCTGTTTCTGCAAAACACCGTGCTGCGGGTCTGGCGACGGGCCAGCAAAGCCGCGGCCTATTACGAACGTGGGATGGCGCGCCTCGAAAATCGTTGGATCGGCCGAGGCGTCGATGGTCGCCGGTATCAGAGCGATGCGCATCTGTACGCGGAAGATCTCGATATTTTCGGTCGCGGATCCCTTTTTCAACTGCTCTGCACCGCCCAGACGCCCATGGGACAGGACACCTTGGCCCGTTGGCTCTCCGCCCCCGACGACTTGGCAACCATCCGCGCGCGGCAGCGCCTCGTGCGCGATCTGGCAGGCAGCCTCGACCTGCGCGAGGCACTGGCATCGCTCGATGCCGATCTCGGTCAGGTCGTGCCTGAGAGTTTGACGACTTGGGCCGACGCGCGCCCCATCTTCGCGTCGATACCCTCGCGCCTGATAGGAATTGTGCTCGTGTGGGGATGGACGATGTCGATTGTCGCGGCACTAATCGTCGGCGGTGGCTGGTGGTGGGCCGTCATCGCGTTCACGATTTTCGAGGCACTGTACTATCTGTCGCGCCGCGATACGGCCCGCGCCGTCGCCCAGCATGTCGGCGACTCGGGCTACGCCCTGGGTGTGCTCTATCGCCTGCACGGCGAGCTCCGTAACCGTAGCGACGTGCCACCCGCACTCGCGGAACACGCCTCAGCGATTGGTCGAGCACTGACAATCCCGCAGCGATGGATGGCCGAAGTCTATGGCTTGTTTCTGCAGAACAGCTTTCTGCACGCCGTAAAAGTTCAGGGCATGCCGCTTTGGGAAATCTGGCGGCTGCGTGCGCAACCCGCCGTGCGGTCCGCGCTCGCAGCGGCCGGCGAGATCGAGGCGCTGGCAGCATTGAGCGCCTACGCCTACGAGCGTCCACGAGATCCCTACCCGGAGCTGGTCGACAATGGTCCACTATTCTCGGGCGAGGGGCTGGCCCATCCGCTGATGCCGCCAGGCGTTTGCGTGCCGAACGACTTGTCGCTGGGCGGGGATCGGCGGTTGGTGCTCATCAGCGGCTCGAACATGTCTGGCAAAAGCACCCTCATGCGCACCGTCGGCATGAACACCGTATTGGCGCTAGCTGGCGCGCCGGTACGTGCCACGCGGCTGACGCTTTCGCCGGTGGTGCTGGGCACCGCCATGCGATTTCGCGACAGCGTCCACGAAGGAGCGTCGTACTTCTACGCCGTCTTGAAACGGCTGCGCGCCGTGCTCGATGTCACCGACAATCACAGGCCACTCTTGTTCCTGTTCGACGAAATTCTGCAAGGAACCAACTCACAGGACCGATTGACCGGGGCCGAGGCACTAATGCAGAAATTGCTCGAGGCCGGTGCAATCGGCCTGATGACGACGCATGACCTGGCGCTGACGCGGATCGTCGACGATTTGGCGCCGCGAGCGGTGAATATGCACTGCGAAGACCAGGTCGAAAACGGCCGGATGACCTTCGACTACAAACTCCGCCCCGGCGTCGTCACCAAGAGCAATGCCCTAGCCCTAATGCGCGCGATGGGTTTGGATGTGTAGAAACCAGCGGATGTCAGTTATTGCCGACTGACGAGCGTGCGAGCTAAAATGCAACGACGGCTTTAACCTCTGATGCGACGTGACCTATGTCCAGAACCGATTACCGAAATATCGAGCGGGACCCCGCTCGCTGCGGTGGACAGCCGGTCGTCCAGGCAACACGCGTCCGCGTCGCCACCATCCTCAACTGTTATAGACAGGGAATGAGCGTCGAAGAAATCGTGCAGCAGTATGCCGGACTTAAACCGGCGGATGTGCATGACGCACTTGCTTACGCCTATGACTACGCGGACGAAATCGAAGACTCGATTGCATCCGACGACGAAGCGACGGTGAAGCAGCACCTTTCCGACGCATCCGGCGAATGATCGCAGCTCGATCCTTCATGGACGAGGACATCTACTCGGCCGTTGCTTTCGCGCTTCGTCGAGCTGGAGTTGATACTGTCTCGACCGCTGAGGTACACAGGCTCGGCGAGAGCGACGAATCGCAACTTCTCTGGGCGTCCGCCTAAGAACGCACCATAGTCACGTTCAATATCGCGCATTTTGCTGCGCTGCATCGGGATTGGCTCAAGGCCCATCGGCATCATACTGTCCAGTCAGCGTCCGATTGGCGACGTCGTGCGACGTTTGTTGCACCTAGCTGCGGCGCTCAATCGCGTTTCGCTTTACGACCGAATCGAGTTTCTTGGCGACTGGTAGCAGGAACAGCCACCATGTCGCAACGGTGCCGGAAGGCTACGCCCAAGCCGCGCCGATGGCTTGCGTCGTGCGATCACGTCCGGCCGCCTTGGCCCGATAGAGAGCGACGTCCGCCTCTTTAATAAGTTCGGCCGCGCTGCCACCCCGCTTGGGCACGGTCGTTGCAATGCCGACGCTGATCGTGATCCCGCGCGACGCTCCGCTTTCGTGGCCGACGGCCGGTTGCTTGACGGTCATCTCGCGCAGGTCGCTGCGCAGTTGCGAGAGCACGTGCTCGGCGTACCAGTCGTTCGTGTCGGGCAGGATCACTGCGAATTCATCACCGCCGAATCGCGCCACCAGGTCGCGCGGCCGTGGCAAGCTGGCCTGAATGGTCTGGGCCATTTTCCGGATTACGTCGTCGCCGGCCAGATGTCCGTGAGTATCGTTGTATTGCTTGAACCAATCGACATCGATGAGTGCCACGCTCAACGGCAACTGCTCTTGCTCATGCTGTTCCCATTCGGCCTGCAGGCGGCGATCGAAGCTTCGGCGATTCGCCACGCCTGTCAGTCCATCCACGGCTGACTGCATTTCGAGCCGGCAGTTTGCTTCGTACAGTTCCTGCTGTGCGGCCCGTTCGAAGCGAGTCAATACGCCAACCAGAACACACAGGCATACGACCAGACCGACGCGTCCCAGCAATTCCAACGTACGAAATGCATCGGGCGTGAGCAGATTCAAGCATTCCCAGCCCAACGAATCAGCAACCGAAAAGCCCACCATCGCGAGCACCGTAACCAGCGTCCACACGACACCCCACCTCAGGCCCGCGGTGTACACGCCGATGATCGGCACCGTGGCGTACCACATGACCGACGGCCCCTGCCGGCCTCCGTTCAACAGCGCCAGCGTCGTATAGGCGTACATCCCGTCGAGGCAAAACAGATTCCCACAAAGCGTAGGCGAATGGCCACGTCGCAACGCGAGCAGGATCAATGCCAACACCACACCGGCCACGGTCAAAACCGCCGCACAGGCCGGCGCCCCGAGCATCACGTAAACCGGTGCGAACACTAAAACCCATACAAGCATCGCCAGGTTAAAAACTGCGACACGGCGCGCCTGGCGCAGATATTCTGGATCCTGCCAGTGCTGGGGAGGGATAAGCCATTCCCAGAATTGCCGCATTTTCGCTCGGGTTTCAGGCACTCTTTATTCTCGCGGGGCCATTCCAACTCTATCTCGCAACAAGCCCCAGTGCGGTCCAAAGAAATGAGGGCACGGCAGCTAGTAGTCGGTAGCTGGTCGCCGGAAAAGCGGAAGGCCTGCCTGCTTCGGTGTTTGCTGATTACTAACTACTGACTACTTACGACTAGCTACTCGCTACTGACGACTAGCCTCAAATGCCCTACAATGTCGCACTTTCGCCTAAACAGGCAGAGATCTGCTCTCAGGCAGGGCAACCCATCACCTTATCCACAATCGACATTCATCGAGATATCTGATTCATGGCCAAAGCTCCCCAGACCGCGATTACTCCCACCCGTAGCGACGATTATCCCGAGTGGTATCAGCAAGTGGTTCGCGCGGCGGATCTGGCCGAGCAGTCCCCCGTCCGCGGTTGCATGGTGATCAAGCCGTGGGGCTATGCACTGTGGGAAAATATGCAACGGGTGCTGGACCGGATGTTCAAGGAGACCGGCCACGTCAACGCCTATTTCCCGCTCTTCATCCCGCTCAGCTACCTGGAGAAAGAGGCCGAACACGTCGAGGGCTTTGCCAAGGAATGCGCCGTGGTCACGCACCATCGGCTCGAGGCGGGACCCGACGGAGGCCTGGTGCCGACCGGCAAGCTCGAGGAGCCGCTAGTCGTGCGACCCACCAGCGAAACGATCATCGGCGCCATGTACGCCAAGTGGGTGCAGTCGTACCGCGACCTGCCGATCTTGATCAATCAATGGGCCAACGTCGTGCGTTGGGAATTGCGCACGCGTATGTTTCTGCGCACGACCGAGTTCCTCTGGCAGGAAGGACACACCGCCCATGCCACCCGTGCCGAGGCCGAGGAAGAGACGCGCAAAATGCTCGGCGTCTACGCCCGCTTCGCGCAGGAATATATGGCCATGCCGGTGATCCGCGGCGAGAAGACTGCTGGCGAACGCTTTCCCGGAGCCGTGAATACCTATTCCATCGAAGCCATGATGCAGGATCGCAAGGCTCTGCAGGCCGGCACCTCGCACTTCCTGGGGCAGAACTTCTCGAAGGCACAGGAAATCAAGTTCCTGTCATCCGAAGGGCGCGAAGAGTTCGCCTGGACCACCAGTTGGGGCGTCTCGACTCGTTTGATCGGCGGCATGATCATGACGCACGGGGATGACGACGGGCTGATTCTGCCGCCGCGTCTGGCGCCGCAGCATGTCGTGATCCTGCCAATCTATCGCTCGGATGAAGAACGGGCGAGCGTGCTCGATTACTGCCAGAAACTGCGGGCGGAACTCACCGCGCAGCGCTACGACGACGAACCGGTCCGTGCGCTGCTGGATGATCGTGACATCGCCCGGGCCGACAAGAAAT